>NZ_LJQT01000164.1:14658-64783 GCF_001400515.1 Pseudomonas meliae
ATAAATCAGCGGCTCCTTAAACATTAACCGAACAGATGGTATACCTTCGTCGCGTTCTTCGCATTCTGGATTTGAGTCATTTCATCGACGACTGCTTGACGCTCCCCGGTTGCAACATCAATCAGTTGCCTGTAGACCCCCAACAACTCCTCGAGATTGCTGCGCAGAGCCGGCTCGTCAGCAGGTGCTTCGCTGACCACCGCATCGACACATTCGCGACACGCCAGGTCAAGTTTGACGATAGCCTCCCAGTCGCGTTCGGCAAGCGCCCCCACCAGGGCTTCCCGGGTTTCCTCGATACGCTTGAGCGCAGCACTCATCTTGTTGTTCTCCTCAGGGCAGCAACTTATTGTTGTGCTTGTGCGGTACCGATAGCGTCCCAGCCTTCCTTGACGGTAATCAGCAGCCCGGCAACCTCGTCGAGCATCTTCTGATCGTTGCGTGCGTTGGCTTCGGCCAAACGCGTCATCATGTAGTGATAAAGGCTGTCCTGCCTGACCAGCGCTTCGCTGGGGGCGTTGTCCAGGTCAAGCCCTTCACGCAGACCACCTACAATACCGATAGCCTTGCTGATGAACACGCCTTTGCTGGCGACGTCCTTGCGTGCCATGGCACCCTTGGCTTGAGCGATACGGTCGAGGCCACCCTCCATCAACATTTGAACCAGACGGTGAGGACTGGCTTCCGAGGTCTGAGCCTGGGAGCCGATCTTCTGATACTGCCGCAACGCTAACATCGGATTCATAAAGGGGACCTCGTCGCAAATCCATAATACTGATACTCAAGCTATCGACGCATGGCGCAGAAACTTTAGCCCAAAAGCAGAAACCCGACACGGAGTCGGGTTCTGGGTACTTCTGTAAAACGAATTTAAGAAGCGTTTTTCTGCGCGTTCATCGCTTCGAAGATCGAAGTGATACTGGTAGCGGTCGCCTTGAGCTGCCCGACCACCAGGTCCATGGCGTTGTATTTACTGGTCAGACTGGTCGTCAAGCTGGCAATACGACGATCAAGAGCGTCCTGATCGCTGGCAATACGGGTCTGTATTTTATTGAGACTGCTCGTCTTGCTTGCCAGAACACCGTCAGACTTTGTGTAGGGCAGAAGCGCCTTGGTCATACGCGAAACCAGGCCGCCATCAACCGTACCGTCGGCATTTGTTGCACCCGTACCAGTGAACATCGTCTGAATCTGACTGCCCAGTTTTTTATCGTTCAGCGCTGCTGTGAATGTAGCAGTGTCCAGTGACAGCGTACCGTTGGACTGCTCGGTCTTGATGCCCAACTGCGAAAGAGCACTAAGGCCGGCACTTGAAGAGGCACTCGCCAGCTGATCACGGATAGTCGCCAACAGCGCGCGCGGCGTAGCATCACCAGTAAGGGCGGCCGCCGTGTAAACACCCTTGTCGCTGATCGAGCCCTTGGTCAGGGAAGTCACCAAAGTGGCCAGCGTGTTGTAGGAGTCCACAAAGGACTGCAGCGAAGCCTTCAACCCATCGGTATTGGTCGCCACCGTGACGGTAGTGGTTGCTCCAGCAGCACTTGGCGCGACCAGATCGAAAGTCAGGCCGGAAATCGCGGTACTGACTGTATTCGTCTTGCTGGTCAGGCTCAGGCCGTCAACAGTGAAAGCAGCATCCTTGGCGGTCGCAGTAATAGCGCCAGCACCGGGAATCGCCTTGCCGTTGGCATCGGTCCCCGTGCTGGTATCGCTCATCAGCTTGGTGCCATCGATATTCAGCGCTTCCTGACCGGAAGCACCCACGACCGAAATGTCACTGCCCTTGCCGGTGGTCGTCGAGCTGAATACCAGCCTGGCACCATTGTCGTCGTTGATGATGTTGGCAGTAATGCCTTTACCCTGCAGCGACGAGTTGATCTTGTCGCGCACTTCCTGCAACGTCGAGGTCTTGTCGATCACGACACTGTAGTCAGTGCCATTCTGAGTGATTTTCAGGGTACCACTCGGAATAGCACTCGCCTGCGTGGAATTCAGCGCGGCTGTGGCCACCTTTGAAGGCGTTGCCAGCTGGGTGATACCGATCGCGTAAGTACCGTTGACGGCCGTGTTGCCGGCCGTTGCCTTGACCACCGCCTCGTTGGCAGATGTCGCAGCAAAGCCCTGAAACGCAGGCGTCGTTGAGCTACCCAGGGTATCCAGGGTTTTCTGGAACGCGGCCAGTGCCGACGTCAGCTGACTCACACCCGACAACGATGCGGTTGTAGCGGCGGTCTGCTTGTCGATCTGGTTTTGCTTGGGCGCTTTCTCGGCACCCACAAGACCTTCAACGATGGACGTGATTGCCAGACCCGAACCCAGGCCTGTTGTAGATGTAATTGGACTAGCCATTTGCTTCTCCCTTCAAGAATGTCGCCGGTTTCACCGCCTTTTCACAGGTCTCGCAAAACGGCAACAAATACCGTACTGACAATCAGGCCTTGGCGCGGAACAACAAGCTGTTCGCATCACTCAGGCTATCGGCCAGTTTCAGGATTTCTGCATTGGGAATTTGTCTTACCACTTCACCCGAATCACTGGCAATGACCTTGACGATCACTTTGCCAGAAGCTTCATCGATCGAAAACTCGAGATTGCGCTTCACCGAGTGAAAAAATTTCTGGATGTCTTCTGCCGCGGCTTTGACTTTCGCCTCGTCGTGGGAGTCATCCTTGTGCAGATCTGAGCCTTTACTTTCCGCCGTGGCAGCAACACGCTCGACTGGCGGCGTATCGGCAGGCTTGTCAACAGACTTATCTGGCACTGGCGCCTGACTCGCCGGTTGAGCGGCCGGATAAGACACGTTCAGCTTTACACTCATATCCATGACCATCACCTCCGAAAGTAAAAAAGCGAGAGAGCGCTATTACGCACTCCCCCGCTAAAACTCATGTCGCTATTACTGAAGCAGTTTCAGTACAGCGGATGGCAGCTGGTTAGCCTGAGCCAGAACAGAGGTGGAAGCCTGTTGCAGGGTCTGTTGCTTGGTCAGCTGTGCAGTTTCAGCAGCGAAGTCGGTATCTTGTACGCGACCCAGTGCAGCACTGGCGTTTTCGTTGATGTTCTGCAGGTTGGAGATGGTGCTGGTCAGACGGTTTTGTGCAGCACCGAGGTCAGCACGGGTGGAATTGATGGTCTGCAGAGCCGAGTCGATGGCGGCGATAGCGGCAGAGAAGTTGGTCTCTGCAGTGGTGCTATCGGAACCAGCGATGGTCACAGCCGAACCGACACCCAGGGTGTTGGCGTCGAAGCTTGCGCTCAGAGTCAGAGTGATCTGGTTCGAAGCGCCAGAGTTGGAGCCAACCTGGAAAGTCATGGTGCTGGCGGAACCGTCGAGCAGGTTCTTGCCGTTCAGGTTGGTACTTTGAGCGATACGGGTCAGCTCGGAACTCATCGCGGTGAATTCTTTGTTCAGCGCGTCACGGTCAGTCGAGCTGTTGCTGTCGTTTCGCGACTGAACAGCCAGTTCACGCATACGCTGCAGAATGTTGGTCGACTCTTGCAGTGCGCCTTCAGCGGTCTGCGCCAGGGACATACCGTCGTTGGCGTTTTTGATCGCCATTGTCTGACCACGGATCTGCGAAGTGATCTTGGTAGCGATTTGCAGGCCGGCAGCGTCATCTTTGGCGCTGTTGATTTTCAGACCGGAAGACAGACGAGTCATCGAGGTCGAAAGTGCGTCGGAAGCGCGACCCAGGTTCTTCTGGACGTTCAACGATGCTACGTTGGTGTTTACTGTTAAAGCCATGATGAATTCCTCGTTGGTTTGGTACTACGTGGCTTCCGGCCCCTGCAAGCGCCGGGTGTGCCTAGAGAACCTTCGTAATAGTTATCGTCGCGATGGCAGGTTGCTTGAGTGTTTTTTTTGAATATTTTGCCATCATGCCTGTACCCCTTATAAAACAAGGGTTTGAGACGAAACCAAACCAACATGACGCGAGAAAACCCGTTGTCTGAACTTCACGTTCCAGAAAGAGCAGGCCACTGTAGAAGTTCAAAAATGTGACCAGAATCGATTATTCAAAAAAAAGCGCCCGGTGAACTAGTCACGGGCGCTGTTTTTAGCCTGCGGCGATTCAGGCTTTATAGATAATCGCAGAACCCCAGGAAAGCCCCACGCCAAAACCGCTCAGTGCTACTCGATGCCACGAAGAGTTGAGCACGTGCTTTTCAATCAGCAATGGAATGCTCGACGACACGGTGTTACCCGTTTCAACCATGTCCTTGAGAAATTTCTCGGGTTTGTCTTCAAAGCGGCGTGCCACGGCATCGACAATAGCAGCGCTGCCCTGATGAATGCAGAATGCATCGATATCGTCAGGCGTCAGGTCTGACTCTCCCAACAGTTCGTGCAGATGCGCCGGTACTTTCAGCAGCGCAAAATTGAACACCTGACGACCGTTCATGAAAAACACGCCGTTGCTGACCTTCAAGTGCGGCGCACCCGAACCATCGGTGCCGAATTTTGCCTTGCCCAGTTGCCAGGCAGCGTCCTCGCCCATCCAGGTTGCTGTGGCTGCATCGCCAAACAACATGGTGGTGTTGCGGTCCTGCGGGTCGACGATTTTCGAATACGGGTCAGCGGTTATAAGCAGGCCGTTTTTCAGCCCTGCTGCCTCCATGAACCCCTTGATCGCGTAGATGCCATAGACATAGCCGGAACAGCCCAGTGAAATGTCGAACGCAGCGACATTGGTCGACAGACCCAGCTTGTCCTGAACGATGGCTGCGGTATGCGGCAGCCCCTCTTCGTCACCGTTCTGGGTAACGACGATCAAAACGTCAATACTTTCGCGCTTGAGCTGCGGGTTGTTGGCAAACAGGGTATTGGCCGCTTCAACGCACAGGTCCGAGGTTTCCTGGCCAGCGTCTTTACGCGGCAGGAACGTGGAACCGATTTTCCCTAGGATGAAATCTTCATCCTTGCCGAAACTGGCACCTTGAGCGTAGTTATCCACGCCAGCAGTGGGCACGTAACTCGCTATGCTTTTAATGCCAATCATCATGGCTTCCCGATGAGTAAACAGGTCATTTTTCGTCCCGATAAGAATCAGGGCGCTACCGAATAAGGGTGATTGCAGACATTTTCAGGGCGCAAGGCGTGTGAAAGCAAGCCAGACGCGTGTCGCTCCCTGTAACACAATACAGTGAAGATGCACGTTATGACCCGCAGGTCACGCCGGTTTGCACGCTTTGCGATTATTGGCGGAGGGAAAAAACAAAATGCTGCCGCAGCAGGAGGGCGACGATCCTGCCGTAAAACAGCCGGATCGCATGATGCATGCAGCTTAAACCGCCAGTGTGAACCCCTTGCCGTCGAGATCGAGATTGGCGTTATAGGCTTCGTCCTGGGCAAACTGCGCCGCCCACTTTCCGGCCAGCGCGCCAAGCGCTGGTTGGGGAGCATTTACCACGCCTGAATGCACCACCTGAACATGCGGGGTCCAGACCGTCAGATAGCCCGCCTGCGCCGCCTTCAGGCACAGGTCGACATCGCCCAGAGACTCGGCAAAAGCCTCTTCGTCCAGCCCGCCCAGTGAGTCGTACAACGCTTTGGCAATCATCAGGCAGGCCGATGACACCGCGGAGTAGTTCTGCTCGACCACCAGCCGCTGCATATAACCCCGCGACGTCTTTGGCTCGCCAACGAAACCGGAACCGACACCGCCATTAAGTCCCAGAACAAGACCTGCCTGAGTAATGGTTCCTTCACGATCAACCAGACGGACCCCGACCACGCCCACTTCCGGACGTTGTGCCTGGTTGAGCAGCGACTCGATCCAGCCGACATTGACGATCTGGCTTTCGGCATCCAGCAGAATCAGGTACTCGCCCCTGGCTTCCTGGCTGACCAGATTGCGCAAGGCGGCCGTGCTGACACGCTGCTCGGCGCGGAATACGCGTACCCGGCTGGACAGCTGTTGCTGCTGATCAAGCCACGTCGATAATTCGGCAGAGGTGCTGGCGTTATCACCGATCAACACTTCATAGCGCTGATAGCGGGTGCGTTGCAGGATACTGTGCAGGCAACGTTGCAGTTCCGGCAGATTGTCCTGGCTGTGGAGCAGAATCGAGACCACCGGCCGATGGGCATGGCGATAATCGATCTTGTAGGTGCCGGGCAACGCCGAGCTGACCTCAGCCTGATAACCCCGCTGCCCCAGATGACGCGTCAGCGCCTTTTGTTCGTCCTGATTCTCTTCAAGCTCGGGGGCATCGCAGATCAGTACCGGCTCGCTCAAATGCGCCAGACCGCTCATGCCGCCTTGCTCGATCAGGCGCAGCAGCAGGTCGAATTCCAGCGCCTTGGGAAACTCTCGCGAATAGCCGCCCGCCTCGACCAGCAGTTCGCGGCGAATCAGCCAGTGCCGAGCGGCCAGCGTCGGCACACTTTGCAGCAGATCGAGGTTGAAGCCCGGACGGAACAACGGCGCCAGGGTGCCGTTGGCTTGACGGTGAATTTCATCCACAGCAACGGCTCGGCACTGCCCGGCGTCAATCAGCTCGGCGCTGGCCAGCAGCAGACCGCTGAGGGTGAACTCTTCACCCGCCTGCGCCAGCATCAGCCAGTCGCTGGAAGCCTGTTTGACGACCTGATTGATCTTGTCGACATAGTTGCTTTCGGTGACTTTGACGAAGTGCAGTGTGTCGTTCAGGCTGGTGGTTGCCGGCAGCTCACCGGTGGTGAATACCACGACCTTGAACGCTCGATAATGGCTGTTGATAAGGCTGTCGAAGGTTGCCTGCAGCTTGAACACGTCGGCGTCCAGATCAAGCAGCAAAATACCGATTTGCGAACCTGCTGGCCGACGCGTCAGCTGCGTGGTGAGCTTTTTCAGTTGTGCCGGTGCCGGATCACGCGCATCGAGCCAGTCGAGCAACTTGCCGGAAGGCATGCCACGCAACAGCTGGCTGTTATCGAAAGCGGAATCAGCCTGCAGACGCTGGCCCCAGGCAACGATGCGCTCGGCGCGCTCGATGTCGTCCTCGTCCTCGGACTTGCCCAACTCATCGGCCAGACGTTGCACGACGCTGTGACTGAAGGAGTAGTGTGCATAGGCTTGCCACAGACGGCTCAAAAGCGACTCGGCGTCCGGATTGCTCTGTACACGCAACAGCTCGGCCTGCTTCACCAGCACGGCTTCCAGCCCTTCCATCTGCACATGCCCTGCCGGCAATAGATGGATCAGAAACTCGATTCGCGCCAGTTCGTCGAACAACGGCTGGTTATAGAACGGCAGTTCAACGAACTGGCGAGGCTCGAACTGCGCGTCCACCTCTGCCAGAGCCACGTTCCACACAGAGCTGATGATTTTTTCGCCGCCCTGATACGGCTGGGTTTCCAGGCATTCAGCCATTGCTGCGAGGCCGGCCAGTATGTGTTGCTCGCCCTGCTCACCTGCCAGGCCACTGGCGGCGCCCAGAGACGAGACCAGCAGACGCGCAAGCGTTTCGCGCTCGGCTTTGGCCTTGGAGTCGATGTGTTTGACTGCGCCTGCGATGGCGGCACCGTAGCGATGCTCTGCCTCCTTGCCGGCATTGACGTGCAACGCGTAGGGGATGGGCAGGATGCGCAATGCAGCAGCCGCAACCAGAAAGGTCATATGGCCGATTTCCTGCCAGTGCAACTCGGTGCCCTCAGGCACTGAAGTGAACCACTGACGCGCCAGCCCGGTCCGGGTCACGGCATTGAGCAGCGACAGGCTTTGCCCCATGAAGCCCAGAAGCCGCTCACTGGCCTGATCAGACGCGTAGTCCTCATGAACCTTACGGTCGCGGCGGAAATAATCCACATGATCGACGTAGGCCTGGTAACCCAGGCTGTAGCCCTGGCAAGCGCCGTAACGCTCGTTGCTTTCAAGGAAACTCACGGCCTCGGTCAGCGCATCAGGCAGCAGAAAACTGTCGACCTGTGCGTACACCACGAAGGGCGTGGACACATGTTTGAGGCCCTCTGCAACTCTGGCACTGAGACCGGTTTCACTGAGTGCGGCGTTATGGATGTACTGCAGCCCGGCACTCTCGGCGACCTGCGCGTCGGGCGCAGGCGAGGCATCGACCACAATCACATTGCACGGATAACTGCTGTAGTACTTCAGCGCACGACGCAGGAAATCCGGCTGATTCTCGGCGAGCAACAGCAGAGTCAAACGCTGGCTC
Organism: Pseudomonas meliae; assembly: GCF_001400515.1. Lineage (NCBI taxonomy): Bacteria > Pseudomonadati > Pseudomonadota > Gammaproteobacteria > Pseudomonadales > Pseudomonadaceae > Pseudomonas > Pseudomonas meliae. Next base: position 22,816 of record NZ_LJQT01000164.1, read on the forward strand.
AACGGTGTGGTTTCATTTCCAGAATGGCTTTGCATGAGCTTTCCTTGATAGCGTGCCGATGGCGTCTTTAATCCTGGTGACCAGAAGCAACCCTGATAACCAAAAGACCCGGTCAACGCAAGAGCAAACAACACAGCTCCAGCCATCAGTGGCTGGAGCTCATCAAACAGGTCGGGTCAGTCGGGCAACCAGCCGTTAGCCCAATATTGCAGGTTTTCCCCACGCAACATGAAATCGCGCAAGACCGTTTCGCGCAATTCGTCGCCCATACGATAGCTCGCATTGGGGTCTGACAGGTGCATGCGAATCGCCTGCAACCATTCTTCGGAGCTGTTGGTGTAGACCCGGGTAGCCGGCAAATGGCCCCGGTACGCCTCGGTGTCCGAACAGATGACCGGGTAGCCGCACGCACCGTACTCCAGCAGACGCAGATTGCTCTTGCAGTCATTGAAGATATGGAATTCCAGCGGTGCCAGGGCCAGATCGAGGTTCAGGCTGGCCAGTTTGGCCGGATAGGTTTGCAGGCTTACAGCTGTGTGATACTCATGAATGTAAGGCTTGAGCAAATCCGGGCACATGCCGAAGAACACCCACTCGACCTCATCGGCCAGTTCACGCACGACATCGACAATCAATTCCAGGTCGCCCCGATGACTGGTCCCGCCGCCCCAGCCGATGCGCGGCTTGCCGGAAGTGCGACGCTGGCTTTTGAGGCTGCTCCACAAGTGCGTCGCCAACATGTTCGGTACGACACGAATATCGCTGTGCATGCTCGACAGCACCTGAGCCAGTGGCTGGGTAGACACCACCACTCGGTCGCACAGGCCTATGCCCTTGCGCAGCATCTCGGCAATGTTGTCGGGCATGCTGCGCCGGTGCTCGTTGCGCTCGGGCACATCGATGATGTAGTCATCCAGTTCAAAAATGCGCATGGCACTGGAGTAGTTTTTGGCCAGAACGATGTCTTTGATCTTGGGTTCGGAATAACGCCCTTGAAAAACGATGACGTCCGGACGCTGGCGCTCGATCTCGACGGGCGTAGTCGACTCATAGGACATTCGGCCTACCACTCGCCCGGCTGTCATCAACTCAAGCAAGGGTTGGCTGACACGGTAGTGGCCTACCGCCGACGAGTTGACCAGCATGCCCAGAATCGAAGGCAGATGGCGGGTGCAGAACGGTTCCCAGCCCATTTGCAGACCTGGGTCAAGATCGAACGCCTGCACTTCACTGAGCTGAAGATTGGGGTTATAGGCCGGGTCCCGGGCCATTTTCGGCAGCCATTTTTCAAAGAACGATTGCTGCTCTTTATCCAGCGCCTGACGAGACGTTTCAGAGCGCTCGGCGGCGGCGGGCTCGGCCAATACCAGAGACGAATCGGGTGTGCCGACAATCAGGTAGCCGTCACGCCCGACCCGCATGCACAGGTCCAGATCCTGCAGCCCCTGAGTGAAGGTTGCTGCTTGCATGCCGCCTGCGTGGTCGAACACTTCCTTGCGGACCATCAGGCAATTGCCACTGACCGCGCTCCAGTTCTGTGTCAACTGCAAGCGCTGCATGTAGCTGCTTGAGCCTGTCGGATAATTGATGAAGGGCCGACCCGCCAGCCCGTCCATGCCCATCACCATCCCTGCATAGAGAATATTGCCCTGAGGGGTAAGGATTCGTGGACCGACGATACCGACTTCGGGGCGCTGAGCATGATTGAGCAGGCCTTGCAGCCAGTCAGCCTGATGCAGCACGGCATGTGGGCTGAGCATGAGCAGATAATCGCCGTTGGCGTGCCGGGCGGCGAGGTTCTGGGCGCTGGCTTCGCTGCCGGGCTCGGTCAGCGCATAAATGCGCAGCTTGTCGCTGCCCAGCTCACTCATCGCGGCAAACCAGGCGCGGGTATCGGCGCTCTCGCTGGCGTTGTCGACGATCAGCACTTCAAAATAAGGGTAAGTCGTGTTGCTGAGCAGGCTTTCTACACAGCGCTCCAGGGCTGCCAGTTGATCCCGGGTGGTAATGATCACCGATACCAGCGGGCTTGTAGCATGCCGGTACTCGATCCGGTTCAGCAGTGGCAACTGATCATGGTGGATGACGTGCTCTCGGCCAATGCGCGAAAGATGGGCCGATACGACCGACTCGTTATGCTCGATCACCTGAGGCAGCGAAAGCCATTCAGCGTAGGTCAGGGTCGATTCAACCTGAACCTCGGCGATGTGTTCGACAGACTGAGGCCCGACGCCTTCCACCAGACGCCAGATGAAATCGTGCGGTGCCAGTTCGCCGTGCACAGGGTCGAAGCCGCCTGTGTCCAGCAGATTGCGGCGCTGGAACGCCAGCGTGCGGCCAACGTAAGGATAGGCCCGCATCAGGTCTAGGTTGAAATCAGGCTTGAAGATCGGCTCGCTGGATTTCCCATCGACCAGCGCGCCTTCGTCGCTGTAAATGCACAATAGGCCCTCGCTTTGCGCGACTCGCTCTGCCAGCACCAGCAGTGACGGCCGAGTCAGCCGGTCACCGGCACGCAGCAGATAAACCCAATCGGCGTTCTCCAGCAGCGGCAGCACTTCGTTCAGTTGGCGCGCCCAATCCGGCTGCAACGAGAAACGCAGCACCTGCGGATCGTCAACATCGGCATTGGTCAACACAACCACTGAATCAGCGGCGTAATCCTGCTCGGCAATGCTGCGCAGGGTGATATCCAGCCCTTCGGCATCGCCAAACGGGTCAACGACCACCGGAACGATGCGCGGCTGCCACGTCCAGTGTCCGATGCGTTTCTCGATCAGTTTTCTCTGCGGGGCGGTAAATTGCCGACACGACAGCCATTCAGTGTAGAGCTCGGCGTAGGTTTCGCTCTTGCTGCCCACCCTGCTGTGCATGACACCCTGACGACTGGCCATTATCCCGTAAAGGCCGACCTCGTCCCACTCGCGGGGCTGCTCCAGTGCCTTGCGCAAGGGCAAAAAGCGCACCCAGCCCTGGGCCGGGGCCTGCTCACCGCTACGTGCCTTGAGCATTTCGCTCAGCCAGCCCCATTCAGTGGCGGCCTTTTGAATCACGTCGGGCTGGCCGCTGAAACGATCCGGGTGCCGGCGCTCGACGTTTTGAATAGTATGCAGCGCCACCAGGTTGCCACGGCGCAACAGGCATATGAACAGGGCAAAATCCAGCAGTGCGATAAACCCCTGTCCCGACTGGGCAATCGAAGGCAGGTACTCCATAACATCGGCCCGGCGCATCAGAGCAGCACTGAACCCACCCAGATAATTGCGTGGCGTACGCTCGAAAATCGCCAGCATGTCCTCGCCTTTGAACACGGCGTCGTAGGGCACAAGCCCGACGTTTTCCAGACGGGGTGGCAATACATAGTCATCGATGTCGACCAGATGTCGTCGGCCAACCACCAGACTCACGTCTTCATAGGCATCCAGAACGCCTGCCTGATTAGCGATGAAGTACGGAAAGAGGCGGTCGTCGTCACACAGAAACTTGATGTATTCGCCGCGCGATTCTTCAAGGCACTTCAGCAGATTGGCCTGGAACCCCAGCCGCTGCGGGTTGCGCACGTAACGCGCAAGGTTGCTGGATGCAGGCACCAGTTCGTCGAAAACGGCCTTGATTTCATCGGTGCGGCAATCGTCGCAGACAATGATTTCCAGGTTGTCGTAAACCTGATTCAAGGCACTTTGTAGCGCGGCGCGGAAGAACCGGGGATTGAGGGCGGGAATGACGATACTGACGAGGGGGACTGAATTCACTATTGCAGACTCGCGAGCGGCGGGAAGTTACCGGTCAAGTAACCTCCCTCACCGCTGAAATAAAGACGGCGGATGCTCAATGCCAGGGTTACAGCTGGCTGAACAGGTTCAGCTTGGACAACTGGACAAATACCTGCTGAGAGGCATCCAGCATAGTCTTCTGCAACGTCAATCGGGTGGTGGCCTCAACGATATCGGCGTTGACGTAGGTGCCTTGCTCAACTGTGTTGTTACCCTTGAGCAAATCGTTGGTCGTGCCCTGCGCCGTCGCCGCCAATTGCCGTGCGCCGCCGGCGGAGCGCGCTGTGGACGCCTGGTCGATGCTGCTGGCAATGTTGCCAAGCGCCGAGCCCAATGCGGCATCAAGCTTTTGCGAGGCAACCAGATTGCCGTCAGTCGGTGTCGACAACGCCTTGATCGCTGCGGTCAGCGTATTGAGGATGTTCTCGGTCTGGTGCGTGCCGGACTCCACGACAAACTGGTCACCGGCTGCTGGCGTACCGCTGACCGTAAAATTGACGCCCGACGCATTGGCCGTCGAACCGGTCAACGTGCCACTCGACACGGGTTTGCTGCTGCTGGTCACGGGCGACGCATACAGGTCGTAGGCAGTGGCACTGGTGAACTTGAGAATCGCACCATTGGGCGGAAAGGTGTTGTTGAACGCCGTGCGGTCAGCCGTTGTGTTGCCCACTGCCGAACTGCTGATAGTAGCGGCCGACGTGTTGCCCGGGCTGCGCGACGCCGAAACCGTGTCCGGCGTCGAGGCCAGTTCATAGCTGCGATTGGTCAGTGCAGTAGCGGCCGTTGCAGGCGTGGCAGATTCGGCAGCTGACAGGTTGATGTTCATGGTCAGCTCGACACCGCGGAAGGTGAAGGTCTGATCAGCGAACGAGCCATAGCTGAATTTACCGGCAGTTGACGCATCGGTCGTGACGTCGGTGCCGCTGGCATCGGTAATCTTGAACTGCGTACCGCTGAGGAACGTCATGGTGTACGGTTCGCCAGCCTGATAGCCCGAGTTGTAGGCGCTGGTGGACGTCACCTGACCGCCAGTCAGGCCAACCTTGCCGTCGTCGGTCGCAGGCGAAAGCAGGGTCGAGGACGTACGGGTAGTGTTGACGGCTTGCTCGAACGCTTCATAGCCTGTGGTGTTGCTCGGTAAAACCAGGCCATCACCAATCGCCAGATTGACGCTGGTCTGGTCCCCGCTATAGCTGTAAGTACCATCGGCATTCTGCGCGTACGGCGGAGCCGAAGACTTGGACCCGGCAAAAATATACTGGCCGTTGGAGTCCTGGCTGTTCATCAAGCCGAGAAGCTGGCTCTGATACTGCTTGAGTTCAGCAGCCTTGGCCAGACGGTCGGAATCGGTGTAGGCACCGTTGCCTGCCGACACGATCACTTCACGGGCTGTCTGCATCGTATCAACGATGCTGGTCAGCGCGGTCTCGGAATTGACGATATTGGTATTGATCGTGCCGATGTTCGACGCGTACTGGGTCAGCATGGAGTTCTGCTGAGCCAGTTGCAGGACACGTGCAGCGCCTACCGGATCATCGCTGGCGGTATTGAGTTTGATGCCGCTGGAGACCTCTTCACTGGTCTTGAGCACATTCGAATAAGTACGCTGATAGTTGGTGTTGGTGGATTCGTAGAACTGGGTAGTTGAGATCCGCATGGTTCACGACTCCTTAAAGGCTGTTGATCAGCGTGCTGAAAATGGTTTGGGCCGCCTTGATGATCTGCGAAGAGGCGGTGTAGTACTGTTGATACTTGATCAGGTTGGCCGCTTCTTCATCGAGCGACACGCCGGAGACCGAATCACGCGCCGATTTGGCCTGTGCAACGACGGCAGCGCTGGCGGTGACATCGCTCTTGCCCTGCCCTGCCAGCGTACCGACCACCGAGACCAGATCGGCGTATGCGCCGGACAGGCTGGTGCCCACGCCGCCGTTGGTGACGCCGACAGTCTTGGCCGTCTGCAACCCTACTACTGCCAGCGCGTTGCGGTTGTCCGAAGAGCCGGCACCCGTCAGGCCGATGCTGAACGTGTCATTGACCAACGGCGAACCTGAGAGGGTCATCTGCACTTCGAATGCCGTCTTGCCGGCTGGCGTGGTGGTGTTGTCGGTGTAACCGATGCTCAGCTTTATGGCGTTGCTCTGGCCCTGAATGATCGTGCCACTTACCGCGCTGCCATTCTGGTCGAGCACGGGCGCACCACTGGCATTGATCAGCGTGTAGCTCTGCACACCGGTACTGCTGACCGCACCCATCACCAGCTTCATCGGCGCGGAGTCTTTGATCGCGTTACGCAGGTCAGAGGTCTGAACGCTGTCGTAGATGTCCGATTTGGTATTGAGCACTGGCTGCGTGAAGCCACCTGTGCCCGAGTTGCTGGACCCGGCAGTCGCTGTCAATGGTGCGGCGGCTGCAATGTCCTTGGGATCGGTCAACACCACCGAGATACCCGAGGCACCGTTGCGTGTCGGAGTAACCTTGAAAACGTCGCCAGCAGCCAGCGCATTGCCATTGAGGCTGACACTGAAGCCGTCGAACTGTTTGGGCGGATTGTCAGTCAGCGCACCGGTGCCGACACTTTCGCCGTTGGGCAGGCGACGAACCGTGAAGTTGGAGGCGTCGCTGAAGGTGACTTCGTAATCGTCGGCGGTCAGTTTGCTGGTATCGCCAATGGTCACGTCCAGGTTGCCGGAACCGGCACTGTTGGTGGTCTTGCCGGTACTGCGCTGCGAAATGGCGTCGGCACTGTTGATGTTGGAATACAGGCTGGAACCGAAGTTGCCTTTGCTGTCGATGCCCTGGCTCATCTGGCTGTTGACCTGATCGGCCAGCACCATCGCGGCACGGCCCAGCTCATTGGTCGCAGGCACCAGCACATCGGAGCGATAGCGCAGCAGACCGCCAATCGAGCCACCGCTGATCACCGAGGTGACGTCAGTCTTGGTCTGGCCGTAAGCGATTTGTACGTTGTACTGCAGAGGATCGGCAGGGCTCGGGGTCGCCGACATGGTGTACGACGTGCCACCACTGACCAGCGATTGGCCGGTGCCGGTGTAGATATCGTAGTTGCCGTTGTTCTCGATTACCTTGACACCCACCAGCCCGTTGAGCTGGCGCACAGTCTCATTGCGCGAATCGAGCAGCGAGTTGGGCGTAGTGTTACCAGCTCCTGCCTGAGTGATCTGCTTGTTCAGGCTTGCCAGGGTCGTGGTCAGCTCGTTGACCTGTTTGGTGAAGGTGGTGAGCTGGGCATTGACGTTGTCATTCTGCGACGACAACTGTGAAGCGACCGAATTGAAGCGTGAGCTCAACGCAGAAGCCTGAGTCAGAAATGCCGAACGGTCCGACGACTGGGTAGCGTTGGTGGCAATGCCCTGCATCTTGGTGAAAAAGTCGGCCAGCTGCGTGGACACGCCAGTGGCGCTATCGGACAGCAGCGTATCGGTCTTGCTGGCCTGGCCGGAGTACGCAACCGCGTCGGCGCTCAGGGCAGTACTGGTTTGCAATTGGGCATCAAGGTAGCTGTTGTAGATACGACGCACGTCGGACAGCGTCGTACCGGTGCCTATGTAACCGACACCCAGGCCGATATTGATCTGTGCCGAAGCCGTGGTCATTACCTGCTGACGCGAGTAACCGGCGGTATCCACGTTGGCCGTGTTGTTACCGATGGTGTTGATCGCGGCACTGCTGGCATTGATACCTGAGAGCCCAATTGAAATCAGCGACATGATTCAAAACCTTATAAAGTCGTGGAAGAGCCCGATGCAGCAGCGTAAGTCTGGTAACTCTTCATCTGCTTCGCGATCTGCGAAATCTTGCTGGCATAGTCCGGGTCAGTGGCGTAACCGGCCTTCTGCAATTCTTTTACAAACTGTTCCGGTTTATCGGCCGAATTGACCACTTCTTTATACCGATTGTTGTTCTGCAGCAGGCTGACCAGGTCATGGAAGCTGTCGGCGTAGGAGTCGTAGGAACGGAAATCCGCGGTTTCCTTGACCATCTTGCCGTCACGGAACTCGCTGGTAATGGCGCGCGCTTCAGCGCCTTTCCAGCTACCCGCTGCCTTGATACCGAACAGGTTGTGACTGCTGCTGCCATCCTGCTGACGCATGATCGACTTGCCCCAGCCGGTTTCCAGCGCAGCCTGCGCCACCAGCATCACTGGATCGACGCCGATGCGTGCGGCTGCTTCCTTGGCCAGCGGCAGCATGGTCTCGACAAACTGATCGGCGTTGCTGAATGCGCGCTTGGCCGGTGCCAGCGGTGGCTGGGCCATGGAACGCACGTACTCAGGCGCGGGTGCCAGGTTGGGGTCGAGCGTCCAGTCGCCGTTGTTGCCATTGCTGCTGGCGGTTGCGCGAGCAGGTACCGGGCTGTTGCTGACGGCTGCGGTGGCGGAAGGCACGATGCCGGCCAGCAATCGGTCGGTGAGTTTGGTTGGCAACGACAGACGACGCGAGTTGAGCGCCGCCATGTCATTGCGCCCATCACCAGATGCCGAAACTGCCGCAGCCGCCTGATCTGCCGCCGCCGAGCGCGTGGCCCACAGCGGACGCTGATAGACACTGGTCGCCAGCCCGGTTTTGGCCGGGGTTGCATCGGTGGTCGTTACAGGCGTGGTCGTCGTATCGGTCGGTGCTGCGTGCTGAATACCCTTGTCCTTGGACAGTTGACGCATCAACACGTCCTGCAAACCGATGCCGTTGCCACGGGTGGACAGGGTGACCGCCAATTGCTGGTCATACATATCCTGATACTGGCGCGTCGCCGGGGTGTTCATCGGGTTGTCCTTGGCCAGCACTTCGTTGGCCGAGCGCATGGCCTTGAGCATCTGGCTGACGAACAGCGACTCGAACTCGCGGGCCACCTTCTTCTGGTTTTCCACACTGTCCTTGTCGCCATGCTTCAGCGACGCCAGACGGTTGACGTCGGTGTAGGCACCGGAGTCGACCGCTGACGAAATTCCGCTCTTGGGCATATCCATGCTTGAGTCCTCAGATAACTATCAGATCGGCTTGCAACGCGCCGGCCTGCTTAAGGGCTTCGAGGATGGCCATCAGGTCGCCGGGCGCAGCGCCCACCTGATTGACCGCACGAACAATCTCATCCAGCGTGGTGCCTGGACCGAACTTGAACATCGGGTGTAGCTCCTGCTGGGCATTGACCCGCGAACGCGGCACGACCGCCGTCTGACCACCGGACAATGCGCCCGGCTGGCTGACAATCGGGTCTTCGGTAATGGTCACGGTCAGGCTGCCGTGCGTTACCGCAGCGGGCGAAACCTTGACGTTCTGACCGATCACGATAGTGCCGGTCCGCGAATTGATGATGACCTTGGCAGCGGTCTGGCCCGGGTCGACTTCCAGGTTCTCCAGAATCGACAGGTAGTCGACACGCTGGCCCGGATCAAGCGGCGCGGTCACACGTACCGAGCCACCGTCCAGCGCCTGAGCAACACCAGGACCAAGCAGCTCATTGATCTTGTCCACAATCCGCTTGGCAGTGGTGAAGTCGGACCGGTTCAGGTTAAGGGTCAGGGTATTACCCTGATTGAAGCCGCTCGGCACCGAGCGCTCGACCGACGCACCACCGGGAATACGGCCCGACGACGGAACGTTGACAGTGATTTTCGAACCGTCACGGCCTTCCGCGTCAAAACCGCCGACCACCAGGTTACCCTGTGCGATGGCGTAGACATTGCCGTCGACACCCTTCATCGGCGTCATCAACAGCGCACCACCGCGCAGGCTCTTGGAGTTACCAATCGAGGAAACGGTGATATCGACCGTCTGACCCGGCTTGGCGAACGCTGGCAGATCCGCGTACACAGCAACTGCTGCAACGTTTTTCAACTGCACAGTGCCGGAACCGGACGGCACCTTGATGCCGAACTGCGACAGCATGTTATTGAACGTCTGCAGGGTGAACGGGGTCTGGGTGGTCTGGTCGCCCGTACCATTGAGACCCACGACAAGACCGTAACCGATCAACTGGTTGGCCCGCACGCCGGAGATGCTTGCGATGTCCTTCAGACGCTCGGCGTGAACGCCGAACGCTGTGGACAACAACAAGGTCGCCGCTATCAGTTGCTTGAGCTTGATCATGTCTATCCCGCTATCAGAAAGGGAACAACGGGCTGAGGAAGAACCGGTCGAACCAGCCTGGCTGGCTGGTATCGGCAAAGGCTCCAGTCCCCGAATAGGTAATACGTGCATCGGCAATACGGGTGGACGACACTGTGTTGTCGGTGGCGATGTCATCAGCCCGAACCAGACCGGCAATCCGCACCAGCTCGTCACCGGTATTGAGGGTCATCCACTTCTCGCCACGCACCGCCAGAATGCCGTTGGGCAACACATCCGCCACGGTAACAGTGACCGAACCGGTCAGGCTGTTGCTCTGTGCGGCCTTGCCATCACCCTTGGTGGTCCGCGCGCCGGTGTAACCGGCGTTCAGGCTCAGGTCGTTGCCACCAATCGGGTTGTTGGTGGTCAGCCCCGAACCGAACAGCGAGGTCAGACCAATACTGTTGGTGCTGTCCTTGGTCATGGCCGAAGTGGCCGCCTTGCTGGCTGCCATACGCTCGGAAAGCGTGATGGTGATGATGTCGCCGATACGGAAAGCCTTGCGGTCGCCGTACAGGTTCTGCTCGAAACCGGCCTGATAGATGGCACCATTGTTGGCAGCGGCCGACATGGGTGTACGCGGCAACACCGGAGCGTAATAAGGGTCATTGGGCTTGGCCGTCGGCGCAACGCAGCCAGACAGCAGGGTGATCCCGCACAATGAAGCGATCAACACTGAAAAACGCGGAACACTAAGGCGGTTCATGACACTTGAAACCTCGCGGTGTAACAGGCGCTTATCAGGCGCCCCATCGGATTGAGCAGTTTTACGAGCGACAACATCAAACACTTACAGGTTCTGAGTCAGGTTCTGCAGCATCTGGTCGGCGGTCGAGATCACTTTGGAGTTCATCTCGTAAGCACGCTGGGTGGTGATCATGTTGACCAGTTCCTCAACGGTGCTGACGTTGGAGTTTTCCAGGGTGTTCTGCAGGGTCGGACCCAGGCCGTTGAGGCCAGGCGTGCCGATCTGCGGCGCGCCGCTTGAACCGGTTTCCAGATAAAGGTTGCCGCCGATGGCCTGCAGGCCGGCCGGGTTGATGAAGTCAGCGGTCTGGATGTTGCCGATGATCTGCGGTGTGGCGGTTGCACCGGCCAGCGTGACGGAAACAGTACCGTCCTGACCGACTGTGAAAGTCTGGGCGTTCTGTGGAACGACAATCGCAGGCTCAAGAGCGTAGCCGTTGGCAGTCACGATCTGGCCGTTGGCGTCCAGGTGAAAAGTACCGTCGCGGCTGTAGGCAACAGTGCCGTCCGGCTGGGTCACCTGAAAGAAACCACGACCGTTGACCGCCAGGTCCAGCGGGTTGTTGGTGGTCTGCAGGCTACCGGCTGTGAAGTTCTTCTGCGTACCGACAATGCGCACACCGGTACCCAATTGCAGACCGGATGGCAGCTCGCTGTCCTGAGTGGACTGGGCACCCGGCTGGCGTTTGATCTGGTACAGCAGGTCCTGAAACTCGGCACGGTCGCTCTTGAAACCTGTGGTCGAAACGTTCGCCAGGTTGTTGGAGATGGTGGTCAGGTTGGTGTCCTGAGCGGCAAGACCGGTTTTAGCGACGTATAGTGCAGGAAGCATGTGTGTTCTCCTCAAGCGCCGGTTTGTCGGCGCAAGCTGTCATTGATTAGCCAAGTTGCAAGACGCGAGCCATCGACTGATCGTCTTCTTCGGCGGTCTTCATCATCTTGACGTGCAATTCGAATTGACGGGACAAGGCCAGTACCGAGGTCATTTCCTCGACCGCATTGACGTTACTCGCCTGCAGAAAGCCGGACTCGACCTGAACGGTGGCATCTGCGTCGGCAGGCCGACCGGTCTTGGTGTGGATCAGGCCATCGGGGCCTTTTTCCATGGTCTTGAGGTCAGGCTTGACCAGCTTGATACGGTCGACCTGCGCCATCACCTGTGGGCTTTCGCCGAGTGAGCGAATGCTGATTGTGCCGTCGGCACCGATCTCGATCTGCTGCTGAGGCGGCACGGCAATCGGACCGCCATTGCCCATTACCGGCAAACCGCTGCCGTCGCGCAACACACCCAGGGCATCGATGTTCATGCCGGAGCTGCGGGTGTAGGCTTCGCCACCATCGGGGGTCTGCACTGCAATCCAGCCATCACCTTTGACGGCGATGTCCAGTTCACGGCCGGTCTCAACCATGGCACCGGCGGAAAAGTCGGTCCCCGGACGTTCGCTCATCGCATAGGCACGCGACGGCATGACCTCGCCAAACACCGGCATCGAGCGGGCCTGTTCAAGGTCACGCATGAAACCGTTTGTTGATACGTTTGCCAGGTTGTTGGCGTGAGCCTTCTGCGCGATCGCGTTTTCGGATGCACCGCTCATTGCGACGTAAAGCAACTTGTCCACAGTCTTCCTCCTCCGACAGACGCTTGCCGCCTGTAGCTGTTCTGAAAGGGTTAAAGCAATTTTTGAACCAACTTGTCAGGCTCGATACAAATGCCTGATTAACCAGCAAAAACCGGCATTCGATGATGCCCTTCGGGCAAAGCGCCACCCAATAGCGGCGGAGGACTGCCGCCTGCCGATCATCAAGCAGCGAGCACCGCCAAAAAAACTTCATTGGTATGGGCTGACAAGCGGATCGACAGTGATAATCTTGCCGACACCGCAGCCCTGAACGGGAACCCTCATGCTTTTTCGTGCATGCATTGCCGGCATCGCCAGCGCGAGCCTGATGACCCTCGCCCTCCTCGCCCAGGCCGCCCCCGCTCACTATTACAAATGGCAGGGCGACAGCCGGATTGTCTGCGCCCAGACCAGCCCCGGGCCTGGCTGGACACGGCTGAAAGGTCACTTCATCAAATCCGACTGCTCAATCTGATCAGGTCGACTGAATCAGCGTCTGCATCACGGTCGCCTCTGTCGATATGGCTTTGGAGTTGGCCTGATAAGCCGTCTGCGCCTGGATGAGAGCAATCAGCTCATCAGCCAGGACGACATTGGACCCCTCCAGCCCGTCGCCAATGAGGCTGCCCAGCGTGCCGACGCCCGGCACATCGTAATCGGCAACGCCAGAGTCGGCGGATTCGGTCCAGCGCGTATCACTGCGCGCCTGCAACCCCTGCGGATTGGCGAAGCTGGCGAGTATCACCTGACCGATATTCTTGTTCATGCCATTGGTAAACCCGGCACGCAGGATGCCATCGCGCCCCACGCTCAAGCTGCTCAACTGCCCCGCCGCATGGCCATCAACATGCGTGGAAGAACGCGAACTGGCGGCGTTGTGCTGCAGCAGGTTGGTGAAGTCGATCGTAATGCCCTTCGCACTGCCAGCCGCACCGTTGGGTACCCATTTTTCTGGCCCTGTGACCCGCTCGGCAGGCATGGCCGGTGTCCAGCCGGTCAGTTGCAGACCGTTGCTATGGGTACTCGCAAAACCAGGGCCGCCGGTCAATGACTGTACCCAGCCGCCAGAATCAAACACGATGTTTGCAGTCAGCGGATCGGTGGAATCAGGCATCTGCGGGTTGCGGCCATCAATCAGGGCATGAATGCGCCAGCTGTTGGTGCCGTCCTTCACGAAATACTGCTTCAGCTCGTGCTGATTGCCCTGGCTGTCGAAAATCGCATTGGCAAACATATCGCTGTACGTCTTCAGGTCCGATGGATCGAACGCCGGAACCGGGCGATCCATCAACGCATCACCAGGATCAAGCATGCTGATCGATCCATTATTCAACGGCAGCGAAACTGTGCCGCCATTGGCAGCGCCGTTACTGACCCAGGCACCATTGACCTCTTCAGCCGGCCGCCAGCCTTGCAGGGCAAATTCGGTATCCGAGATTTTACGAAGGTGCTGGCTATTGCCGCTGTATGACAGCGATCCGTTCGGTCTTTGCTCAAGGGTTACTTGCAACGGTGCCACGCTGTTCGGGTCCACCGGATTACGCCCATCGATCAGCACATACATGGACCACTGACTGTCGCCGGTCTTGACGAAATACTGATCCAGCGTATGCGCGTTACCCTGAGTGTCATAGGTCGGCGTGCTGTACTTCATGTTGTACGACTTGGTGTCAGTCGCGTCGAACGTAGTGAGCGACGGCAAGGCAGTGGTCGAATTCAGGTTGGCAACGTTGGTAATGGCGGTGGTTGCCTTGGGCTGAAGGTTGGACGAATCCACCCGCAGGTCGCTCAATGCACCGGTTACCACACTGCCGTTGGCATCAACGTTGTAACCCTGCAACTTCATACCGCCGCTGTTGACGACGTAGCCTTCCTTGTCGGTGTGGAATGCACCGGCACGGGTGTACAGCTTCTCGCCGTTATTGCTGAGCATGAAGAAACCGTTGCCGTTGATGGCTAGGTCGAGGCTGTTGGCAGTACCGGTAGTCAGGTTGCCCTGCGTGAACTGCTGGGAAACCGCTGCGGTTGTTACGCCGCTGCCCACATTGGTCTGGCCGGAAGTGCCGCGAATCGATTGAGCGTATTGATCGGCAAACTCCGCGCGCGACGATTTGAAGCCAGTGGTCGCAACGTTGGCAATGTTGTTGCCGGTAACGTCGAGACTTTTGTTTGCAGCATAGAGCCCACTAAGGCCGATATTGAAAGACATGTTTCACTCCTGCGCCTGGTAGGCTCTACAATCCGATGGTTTGAACTTTGGACAGGGCAACACTGCCGCTGGCCAGATTGAGCATTGTTTCTGCACCATTCACACCCAACGTGACGCTGTTGACCGTGGCAGGCAGGTAAGTCGAAAGCTGTGTGTTCTTGCCGTCAACCGAGCCTTCAGCCTTGAAGGTGTAGTTGCCCGACGCAAGCGCTGTACCGTCGCTGTCCGTACCGTCCCAGGAAAAGCTGGTGGTGCCGACTTTCTGCGCGCCCAGCTCGACCGTGTCGACCAGATTCGATTGCGAATCGTAAACCTTGATACTTGTCGCCGTAGTGGCGCTCGGAATAACGATCGAACCGGTCATACCCTTGGTGGTATCCACGGTGGTGGAGCTCGAATCGATGATCACCGAGCGACCTACCAGCGACGATGCCTGCAACGCCTGGGACGACTTGTAACTGGTTGCAATCGTGTCAACCGTCGACGTCAGGTTCTGCATGCTTTCAAGGCTGCTGAACTGTGCCAGCTGGGCCACGAACTGCGTGTTGTCCTGTGGGTCCAGCGGGTTCTGGTTCTTCATCTGCGTCACGAGCAGCTGCAGGAACGCGTCCTTGCCCAGCGTACCGGTGGAATTCGTCGCGGTCGGCGTCGGATTCTGCAGTGTGTTCAAGAACGTCGATGAGACGCTGCTTGCTGTGGTGTTATCGGCCATAACGTTCGCCTTCTATCACTGACCGAGGGTCAGAACCTTCTGCATCATGGATTTAGCGGTGTTCATGATTTCGGCGTTGGTCTGGAAAGACCGGCTGGCAGAAATCATGTCGGCCATTTCTTCCACGACATTGACGTTGGGGTAGTAGACATACCCGTCCTTGTCAGCGGAAGGATGATTGGGCTCGTAACGTGCTTCCAGGTTCGAGCTGTCTTCGATGATGCCGTTGACCTGAACGCCCTGCCCGGCTTCGCCCTGATCCTGGAACAGCGAACCGCCTGTGGACTGCTGACCCTGCATCACGGTGGCAAACACCGGGTGACGGGCGCGGTAGGTCTGGTCCATGCTCGAAGACACGGTCTCGGCGTTGGCGATGTTACTGGCCGTAGTGTTCAGACGCGTGGTCTGGGCACTCATGGCGCTACCGGCAATGTTGAACACATTGGCTAGTGACATGAATTATTCTCCGCGAAGGGCTGCAACCAGCCCCTTGAACTTGCTGTTGAGCAATGTGAAGCTGGCCTGAAAGCCCATGGCGTTCTCGGTGTAGCTGGCCTGCTCGACCTGGGAATCGACGGTGTTCTGGTCCAGCGAAGGCTGCGACGGGGTGCGATACAGCAGCGTCCCGTCATCATTGCCCATGCCTTCGGCTTCGATATGGCGGCTGTTGGTCTTGTTCAGCGCGAAATGACCGTTCTGCACCTTGTCGTTTTCGGCAGCCAGCACCGACGAGAAGTCCAGATCGCGAGCCTTGAAGTTCGGGGTATCGGCGTTGGAGATGTTGTTGGCCAACACCTCTGCACGCTGAGCCCGGAAGTTCAGAGCCTTTTCATGTATGCCTAGCGCTTTATCGAAGCTGATGCTCATTTCGGGAAACCTTTGCCGGTTGACCTGATTCTGTTGTTACTGACAAAGCAATCGGCGTGCCATGTTGCAAAAGCCAATGATTGCGGGGGCCGCAGGCGGCGGCGAGGCGGCAATGCCAGAAAAGCGGCAAGGCATTTCCGCTGTGGGAGGAGAAAGCGGCAAGCGGGGTGCCGTTTTTTTGCCAGTGTCGACTTGCCGCCTGACAATGGCGGCACTTCATCATTGCCTCATTCGGACGCCCAATAAAAAAGAGACCCGAAGGTCTCTTTGACGACTGAATCAGAGGCCAAGCTCACTTAACCCAGGGTGGTCATCAGGTCGCCGCCCCAATGGCCAATGGTATTTGCGCTCGGACTCGGCGATCGGCAAATCGTTGATGCAGGCAAAGCGCCGCTGCATGAGGCCGTTTGCAGCGAACTCCCAGTTTTCGTTGCCATACGAACGGAACCAGTTGCCAGAGTCGTCATGCCATTCATAGGCATAGCGCACGGCTATGCGGTTATCGGTAAATGCCCAGAGCTCCTTGATCAGCCGGTAGTCCAGTTCCTTGCGCCACTTGCGTTCCAGAAAGGCCTGGGCCTCTGCGCGGCCATTGATGAACTCACTGCGGTTACGCCAGTAGGTGTCTTCGGTGTAGGCCAGCGCAACTTTCGCCGCATCGCGAGAGTTCCAGCCATCCTCGGCGCCACGGACTTTCTGGACAGCCGTCTCCAGGGTAAAGGGTGGAAATGGCGGTCTTCCTTTATCACTCATCTCAGCGTCCTCAGAACGGTTTATAGGGCAGAAATTTTCCATCAAGGGTGATCACGGCTCGCTCGCCCCCTTCCGGATCTTCGACTTTCTTGATGTCGAGCTTGAAGTTGATTGCGCTGATGATGCCGTCGCCGAACTGCTCATGCACCAATGCCTTCAGCGTTGTGCCGTAGACCTGAACCATTTCGTGGAAGCGATAGATCGTCGGGTCACTGGAGACGTCTTCGACATTGCCGCGCAACGGGATGGTTTGCAGTTCGGCGACCGCGTCCCTGTCCAGCCCGAGACGCTCGGCGACTACCTCGGCCACCGCTTCCGGCAATGGGTGCTGACCGAGCAATGCAGCCGTGACATACACCACGCTCAACCCCGTACCTTCTGCAAGCCCTGCCCACGTCAGGTTCTTTGCGGTCTTGGCCTGCAGCACACGTTCAGTCAGATTCTGGCGCGGCGCTCTGGAAATGTTGCTGTGCGGCATAGGTAACCCTCCGGAATGAATTCATATCAATCACAGCATCGGCAACTATCACCATAAGATCCAAGACTGATTTATGATCATCGCCATAATCCTGCCTTATGGTGATGCCGTGCTGTTACGCCATATACGTTATTTGCTGGCGGTCGCCGACCATGGCAATTTCACCCGGGCGGCCGAGGCCCTGCATGTCTCGCAACCGGCGTTGTCGCAACAGATCAGGCAGCTGGAAAGCAGCCTGGGTGTGCAACTGTTCGACCGCACCCATCGCAGCGTCGTGCCGACCGATGCCGGCCGCGCGTATCTGGACCACGCGCGTCGTTGCCTGCTTGAGCTGGAGGCCGGGAAGCGTGCGCTCAACGATGTCAGCGACCTGTCACGCGGACAATTGCGCCTCGGCGTCACGCCAACCTTCAGTGAATACCTGATAGCGCCGCTGATCGACCGCTTCAGCGCGCTGTATCCCGGCGTGGCAATAATCCTCACAGAGCTCTCGATCTGGCCATTGGTTTTGCCGGCAGTCATGCTGTCGAGATAGACAGCCAGCCTCTGTTCGATGAACAACTGTGCCTGGTCATGGCAAAACCTGCCCCCGATAAGCAGACCGCGCTGACACTTGAGGACCTGCAAACGCTTCGCTTTGCCTTGCTCGCCCCCGGATTCGCCACTCGCCAGCTGCTGGATGCCTGGTGCCAGACGCAGAATTTCAAGCCTGCGGTCAACCTGGAGGCGAACTCGATCGCCATTTTGCTCAAGGTTGTTGCCCAGGGGCGTATGGCAACCATTCTTCCCGATGCCATCGTTCGCGAGCAGCCCGGGTTGCGCGAAGTTCAGACGATCCCTGCCCTGCCTGGGCGGACGGTTGCGCTGCTGCGGCGTAAAAACGGCTACCAGAGCGCCGCCGCCAACGCTTTTGCCAAACTGGTGAGCGATATCTGAACGTAAACATGAAACCGATAGGCAGACGAAAAAACTGCTTTTGTCTGCCCATGAAAAAAGAGACCCGAAGGTCTCTTTGTTCATGGCAAGCAACTGACAGACCGTCACTTGGCTTTGTAGATAATCCCCGGGCTGCACTGAACCATCTGGTAATGATCCGGCAGACCATTAAGCGCTTCGGAGGCACCCAGAAACAGGTAGCCACCTGGCTTGAGCGTGCCGTGGATGCGCAGCAGGATGTCTTTCTTCACTTCGGCGGAGAAGTAGATGAGTACGTTGCGGCAGAACACGATGTCGAACTTGCCCAGCGCAGCGTAGCTGTCGAGCAGGTTGAACGAGCGGAACTCCACACGGCTCTTGATCGGCGTCTTGACGACCCAGCGCCCCGGACTTTTCACATCAAAGAAACGCTGCAGACGATCCGGCGACAAGCCACGGCCGATAGCCAGACTGTCGTACTCGCCGGTCTTGCAGTTGTTGAGCATTGCGCCAGACAAATCGGTGGCAACAATTTGCACGCCCGATTTGAGCTGGCCCTGATTGGCGCGCTCGAACTCATCAATCGACATCGACAGCGAGTACGGTTCCTGGCCCGATGAACAGGCCGCCGACCAGATGCGCAGTCGCTGACCAGGGCTGGCCTTGATCTGCTCGGGCAGCACTTTGTTCTTCAGCACTTCGAACGGATAGGTGTCGCGAAACCACAGGGTTTCGTTGGTGGTCATCGCATCGACAACCTGTTCGCGCAACCCGCTGCGCGGCTGGGTCTGGATGCGCTGAACCAACTCGCCAAGCGACTTGATGCTTTGCTGCTCCATCAGTTTGTTGAGGCGGCTGGACACCAGATACTGCTTGTTTTCCCCAAGCAAGATGCCACAGGCTTTTTCCAGAAATACCCGGAACTGATCAAAATCCAAATTACCCGTAGACAAGGTGCCGCCTCTCAAATCATGTGAATCACCGGGGACGGCGCCCCCGGCTGGTTATTCTGCTGCCTTGATCCGCGCAACAACCCTGGCCGCAAGATCATCAGGCCGGAATTTCGCGAGAAAATCATCAGCGCCGACTTTCTTGACCATCGCCTGGTTGAATACCCCGGACAGAGAGGTATGCAAGGTGATGTGCATCTTCTGCATACGCGGGTCATTACGTATCGCAGCTGTAAGGGTATAGCCATCCATCTCCGGCATTTCAATGTCGGAGATCATCATCAGGAACTCTTCTTCCGGTTTTTTACCCTCTTCGACCATTTTGCGCAGGTAATCCAGCGCTTGACGGCCATCGTTAAGGGCAACCACCTCCACACCGACGGTTTCCAGGCAGCGGCTGACCTGCTTGCGGGCCACCGACGAGTCATCGACCGTCAGCACACGCAGCGAAATCGCCTTGTGCTGAACCTCGGCATCGATCACACCGACCGACACTTCTTCGGAAATAGGTGCGACTTCGGCAAGAATCTTCTCGACGTCGATAATTTCCACCAACTGATTATCAACCCGGGTAACTGCGGTCAGGTAATGATCGCGCCCGGTACCTTTGGGTGGTGGATGAATCTCTTCCCAGTTCATGTTGACGATGCGTTCTACAGAATGCACCAGAAAACCCTGAACCTTGGTGTTGTACTCGGTAATGATGACGAAGGAGTTGACCAGCGAAATCATGCCCGTGGAACCCGTCGCCATCGCCAGATCCATGATCGGGATCGTGCCGCCACGAATATTGGCCACACCCCGGACGATCTTGCTCGACTTGGGCATGATGGTGAGTTTCGGGCATTGCAGTACTTCTTTTACCTTGAAGACGTTGATCCCGTAGAGCTGCTTGCCGTCGAGACGGAACAAGAGCAGCTCCAGGCGATTCTGACCCACCAGCTGAGTTCGCTGGTTTACCGAATCCATTACACCTGCCATGCCGAACCCCCTTACCAAAATGACCGCCGCCCAGACACCAGATCAACAAGCGGCACGGGCTTTGCTATTTATTACCTCATGAACGCAAAGACGACAATTTCTCGACACCTCGCATTAGAAACCCGCAGGCTTCTGTGCGCAATCGCTCTGCTGTGCCTTTGTGGCACAGTGAGCCTCGCTCGCGCAGAGAATTTCACACTGCCTGAACAGCTTATCGGCGTCACCCAAGGGTTTCTTGAGTTCACAGTAGAAGACTATTTGGCAACCAACCAGATTGACGGGCGTCATGACATACAGGTCAAGCAGCTCGACCCGCGTTTACGGATGGGTGCCTGTGACAAGGATTTGACAGCCACACTGGAAAGCCCGCGCCCGGTCGGCCGGGTTACGGTGCGGGTACGCTGCGAAGGCTCTTCGCCCTGGACAGTATTTGTGCCGGCCCAGGTGCTGCTGTATCGCAACGTTGTGACCGTGATGCGCCCGCTGAAACGCGACGCCATCGTTACCGAAGAAGACGTTGCGCTGCGTGAGCGCGACGTGAGCAGCCTGGGCCAGGGATTTCTGGCCTCTCTTGATCAGGCCGTCGGTCAAAAGGTTGTCCGACAAATGGTCATCGACCAGGTCGTTACCCCGGTGGCGCTGGAACAGCCACAAATGATTCACAAGGGCGACCAGGTGGTCATCATCGCCCGCAGCGGTTCGCTGGCAGTGCGCATGCCCGGCGAAGCGATGTCCGACGGCGGTTTCAACGAACAGATACGGGTGAAAAACCTTAATTCCCAGCGGGTGATCAAAGCGAATGTCACCGGCCCAGGGCAGGTGGAAGTGGCCATGTAATGCATTGATGCTGGCGCACAGGGTGTGTTTTTTTAGACTGCGGGGAATATCCGACGGTGAAAAGCGTCTATTGGGAAGCTTTCTCACAATCGGCCTAAAGTTTGATAGGGGTTGGCCGAAAACAAGGCAAGCGTCCAAACACCCAGAGGTTTTTTCAATCATGGTCATAGATTTCAGTCGCCTTAACAATTCACAGTCTGTTGCCGGTACAACACGTACCAGTGCCAGTAAAGACACCGTCAAAACCGATGCACCAGCCCCTGCAGCCACCGCAGGTGTCAAAAGCACCGGGGAAACTTTTTCTTTGAGCAGTGAGGCTCAACAGTTGCAGAAAATCACGGACAAGCTGACCGATCTGCCAACCGTCAATAGTGCTCGCGTTGCCGAGCTCAAACAGGCCATCGCCGACGGTAGTTACACAGTGGACAGCAACCGTGTCGCCAGCAAGCTGTTGAATTTCGAAACCCAACGCTAAGCCAAGGCTGGCGCTGGATATTCTGGACGCTTAAAAACCAGAGCATGCGATGCAAGACACTACTTTGTTGCAGATGATCACTGACGACATGGTTTCGGCCCGACAGCTTCTAGAGCTGCTGCAGGCCGAATCCCTGATTCTTCACGGCCGCGACATGGGCGAGATGGAGCAGGTACTGGCGCAGAAACAGGCGCTGGTCATTCTTCTCGATCAACATGGGCGCAAACGTAGCCAGGTGCTTGCGGGCATGGGGCTGCCAGCCAATCGCAGTGGTCTCCAGCAACTGGCCAGCCAGTCGGATGTCGGCGAGCAATTGCTGATGGCCGGTGACGAACTGAATGCGTTGATCAATGAATGCCAGACGCTGAACGAGCAGAATGGTAGTCTGATCCAGCTGCAACAGATCAGCACCGCTCATCAGCTTCGCATACTGAACGGCGGTGAGACGCCCACGCTCTATGACAGTCGCGGGTCAACTGCGCTTAGAGCAAAACCACGCCCTCTGAGTCAGGCGTAACTTCCTGTATCAAGGTTTCGTGCGTAGTGGCAGAATGCCTGTTGTTGCGTTGCCGTAGTATTTTGCCTGGAGATTCAAGAACGTGAATGGCTCAAGCGCGGACGATGCTCCGCAGCCCCCGAAGGTCCTCAACACACCTTTGGAAATTGCCGCTAACCTGCGGTTGCTACTCGAGAGTCATGATCCTCTGATCATTACCTTCCATGAGCGTGCCCAACGCTTTCAGAGCTACTTGCTTGAAGTCGACCGTGACAGCAACGTCATGGCGCTCGACGAAATGATCCCCCGCGATGGCGAACGCTTTTTAAGTAATGGCGAGTCTTTCCGCGTCGAAGGTTTTCACGACGGCGTGCGTATCGCCTGGGAAAGCTCATCGCAGATGGAGATTGTCGATACCAACGGGCAGCGCCTGTACCGCGGGCCGATGCCTGAAGAGGTGATTTACCACCAGCGGCGCAACGCATTTCGTGCAGCGCTGAAGCTGGCGCAGCTGGTCGACATCGAGATCGGTGGAGACCGTTTGAAATCCCCTCTGACCGGCAAACTGCTGGACATCTCTGCAACCGGTTGCAAACTGCGCTTTGAAGGCGATGTGTCCGAGCGCATGCAGTTGGGCCAGGTATACGAACGCTTTATTGCGAAGTTGCCATTCGGAGCAATGACAGCCCCCGTAGAGCTGCGTTATCTGCACTTCGAAGAAAGATTTCACACCACCTTTGCCGGCGTGCGCTTCCACAACATGAGTGGGCTTGTGCAGCGTCAGGTTGAGCGTTTCGTCTACCAGTTGCAGCGTGAAGCTCGCCGCTTCGACAAAGACGACGACTTCTGATCCCCGCTTCTGCTTGCTGGTNNNNCGGCAACCTGCCGCAATCACACCGTAATCCCCTGCTCTGCCCCCCGCTACACTCAAGCCTTCCAGGTCTCGCTTTCACGCTCGCGTTCGTGCTCTTCAGCTTCGGCTGTTTCCGTGCCCGCGACCGGCTCGGCCTGTGCCTCGGTTTCTGCGGCGGCGTCGACCACCACTTCAGACTCAGGTTCGGACTCCGGCTCGACGGTGGTCTGCATCTGCTCCTGAACCACCTGCTCATCGACACGCGGGTCGAGTGCAACCACCAGGGGCGAACTGGACATGCTGTCCGGCATGGCGACGTGATGCAGCGGTGCGTTTTCGACCTGATGCAAATGGGTAACGGCCTTGGGTCTGATCAGCATCACCAGAATCACCCCGGCACCACAGACGAACGCATACAGCATGTGGCCGCCAAACAGCTTCATGACCACGCCGGCAGCCAACGGGCCGATACTCGCGCCGATGCCATAGGTCATCAGCAACATGGCCGTCAGCGACACCCGGCGCTCGGCCTCGACGTGGTCATTGGCAAATGCCACCGCCAGTGGATAGAGGCAGAACTGCATCAGCGAGGCGAGAAAGCCGACGCCGAACAGGACTTCGACCGGCACACTCGGAAACACCGCCAGCGGCAATGACGCCACCACCAGTGCAGCGGCAAAGATGCGCATCAGTACGGATCGGTCATAGCGGTCGGAAAGCAGACCCAATGGCCACTGCACCAGGAACCCGGCCAGAATGCAGCAGCCCATGAACAGACCGACCTGCTCGGTGGACAGCCCCTGTTCGGCGGCGTAAACCGGTGCCAGACCGTAGAACGAACCGATGATTAGCCCGGCACCCAAAACCGCCGTCAGCGACTGCGGCACACGCTTCATGAAGAAGAGCGGCTCCAGCGGTGCCGGGTGCAACGGTGCGGGGTGAATCGCCCGGGTCATGGCGACCGGCACAAGACACAGCGCGAAGCACAATGCCACCAGCATCAGCAGCTCAGGGCCCAGTTGCGGGTGGACCACCAGTACCAGTTGCCCCAGCACCAGGCCCAGATAGGACGCAATCATGTAACCGCTGAACACCATGCCGCGCTGCTTGGCGGCGGCCTGCTCGTTCAGCCAGCTCTCGATGACCATGTATTGGCACATCATGCCCAGACCGACAATCACCCGCAGTACCAGCCAGGCGGGCAACCAACTGATCAGGCCATGCCCTAGCACCGCAGCACCAACGATACCGGCGCAGGTGGCATAGGCCCGAATATGACCGACACGACCGATCAGACGGTGACCGATCTTGCCCCCCAGGACCAGACCGAAATAGTTGGCGGCCATCAGCGCACCGACCCACAGACTGTCGACCTGATCAGCCGCCAGGCGCAGGGCCAGATAAGTGCTCAGCAGACCTGAACCGATCAACATCATCAACGAGGCAAAATAAAGCGCTCGAAAGGACTTCCAGATTTGGCGCATCAACTTTCCAAAAATAGGGAGTCGCCCGACCGGGCGAGCCCAACACTGCGATTCTTAAACCTGAGCAGCCAGAACGCGGCGTTCCCAGGGGGTTATCTCGTCAAAAAAACTGGTCAGTTCCAGGGTCTTCGACGCGATGTAGCCTTCGATGAATTCATGACCAAACAGTTCCTTGGCCAACTGACTGCTTTTCAGACGCTCCAGAGCGGCGTGCAGGGTACACGGCAATGACAATTCTTCCGGCACCTCAATCGCGCCTTGCATGGGCGGGGTGGGTTCCAGCTTTTGCTCGATGCCATGCAGCCCGGCCGCCAGGCTTGCGGCGATGGCCAGATAAGGATTGGCGTCGGCGCCTGGCAAACGGTTCTCCACCCTTCGAGCCGCCGCTGCACTCGACGGGATGCGCAGGCCGGCTGCGCGATTGTCGTAGGACCAGCAGGCGTTATTGGGCGAAGCATAGGGTTGGCACAGGCGCTGATAGGAATTCACATTGGGCGCGAACAGCGCTGTGAAATCAGCCATGCAGGCTTGCTGACCCGCAATAAAGTGACGAAACGTGTCAGTCGGTTGGCCATCTGCACCACTGAAGACGTTTACCCCGGAGTCTGTTGCTACAACGCTCTGATGAAGATGCATCGAACTGCCCGCCGTGTGAGCGAGCGGCTTGGCCATGCAGACCACAATAAGCCCGTGCTTGAGCGCGACCTCCTTGAGCAGGTGCTTGAACAGAAAGGTCTGGTCGGCGAGCAGCAGCGGGTCGCCATGCAGCAGGTTGATCTCGAACTGGCTGACGCCCATCTCGTGCATCACCGTGTCACGCGGCAGCCCCAACGCCGCCATGCAGGCGTATACCTCGGCGAAAAAAGGCCGCAAGCCATTGTTCGAGCTGACACTGAACGCTGAATGCCCCTGCTCGCGTCGTCCGTCAAGCCCTGTCGGCGGCACGAACGGATACAGCGGCTCGGGGTTGGGCGCAAAGATAAAGAACTCCAGTTCGGTGGCCACAACCGGTGCCAACCCCCGTGCGGCGTAGCGGGCGATGACGGCCTTTAGCTGGCTGCGCGTCGAGAGCATGCAACGCTCGCCGCTCAACTCCTCGGCATCGCAGATGGCCAGGGCGCGCGGTTGCTCGCTCCAGGGCAGACGATGGACCTGCTGCGGATCGCTGAGCAGCGCGAGGTCGCCATCATCGCTACCGTAAAACCGTGACGGCGGGTACCCGCCCATGATGCATTGCAGCAACACCCCCCGCGCAAGCTGCAATCGCCTGCCCTCCAGAAAACCGGCAGCGGTCATCACCTTGCCGCGAGGCACGCCGTTCAGGTCCGGGGTCACACACTCCACTTCACCAATGCCCATCAACAGCTGTGCCAGCGGATGGGGGTCATTGCGTGTCATGGTTCAATCCTTTGTCATGGGCCAGGCCGCTTGGCGGCAACCCGTACAAAATACGCAGCGGGCGTTCGGGATATCAAGCACTGAAACGACTTAGTGAGAAGGATTACAACCCGGCCTCGACCTGATCCGACGAAAGCGGTCTTGGCCGGGTTCTTGCTGTGTACCCCGGTCACAACAGTTCGACTGTCATTTTTATGTCAATGGCAACGCCTTTGCCGGAAGCCCTTGAAGCAGATGCCCTTTCGAACAGCAATCGGATAAAACACGAGCAGAGAACCCTCCATGAGCGCACCGATTCCAGTAACTCGTCCTCTGTTACCGCCTCTGGAGGAGTTCATTCCCTACCTCGAACACATATGGGAAAGCCGCCAGCTCACCAATAGCGGTCCGTTTCACCAGCAGCTTGAAAAGGAGCTGGCCGAGTACCTGGGCGTGCAGCATCTCTCGCTGTTTTCCAATGGCACGCTGGCGCTGATGACCGCCATTCAGGCGCTGCGCATCAAGGGCGAAGTCATCACCACGCCCTACTCGTTCGTGGCAACCGCCCATTCGCTGCTCTGGAACAGCCTGACGCCGGTGTTTGTCGACATCGACCCGGGTACTTATAACCTGGACCCGGAGCGCATCGAAGAAGCCATCACTCCGGCTACCACGGCGATCATGCCCGTACACTGCTACGGCATCCCGTGTGACGTCGACCGCATTCAGCAGGTCGCCGATCGCTATGGCCTGAAGGTCATCTACGATGCCGCCCATGCGTTCGGTGTCCAGCACTGCGGGCAAAGCCTGTTGAATCACGGGGATCTGTCGGTGCTGAGCTTTCACGCCACCAAGGTGTTCAACACCTTCGAAGGCGGGGCCATCATCAGTCCGGATGCCAAGACCAAGCAACGTATCGATTACCTGAAGAACTTCGGCTTTGCTGACGAAGTGACCGTGGTCGCGCCGGGAATCAACGGCAAGATGAGTGAAATCAACGCTGCGTTCGGTCTGCTTCAGTTGAAGTACATCGATGAAGCGCTCTTGAAACGGCAACGTATCGATGAACGCTATCGCGATGCGCTGGCAACGGTACCGGGGCTGAAAATTCTCTGGAAAAGCACCGAAAAACACAATTACTCGTACTTCCCGGTGCTGGTCACCGAAGACTTCGCGATTTCTCGCGATGACCTTTATCAGCGGTTCCGCGACCACAACATCCTGGCGCGCCGTTACTTTTACCCGCTCATTTCCACATTCCCGATGTACCGGGGCCTTGACTCGGCAAAACCTGATCGCCTGCGTGTCGCGACCGGTCTGTCCAGTCAGATCCTGTGCCTGCCGATCTACGACAGCCTGACGGATGAAGCCTTCGACAGCATCATTGATGTGATCGTCACAGCCAGTAAAGAGAACTGCTAATGCGAACGTGCCCGGTCTGCTCCTGTCGTTTTCCGAACTTCTATCCGCTGGGTAGAAGCCATCTGGAAATCCTCCACCGCCTGAACGTCCACTACTGCATCGAAGACTTTGAGACCCTTAACGTCGGGCAATACAG
The DNA here is from genome assembly GCF_001400515.1 of Pseudomonas meliae. Taxonomy (NCBI): domain Bacteria; kingdom Pseudomonadati; phylum Pseudomonadota; class Gammaproteobacteria; order Pseudomonadales; family Pseudomonadaceae; genus Pseudomonas; species Pseudomonas meliae. Next base: position 50,031 of record NZ_LJQT01000164.1, read on the forward strand.
CTGCCCCGAATGCATGGCGTCGGACCGTGACCGGCTTTACGCGTTGTTTGCCATGAACATGCTCGACAACCCGCCGGGCAAACCGCTGCGCATTCTCGATATCGCACCGGCAGTGGTGCTCTCGAAGTTTCTGCGCAGCCTGCCCAACGCCCGATATCGCTCGGCCGACCTGTTCTCGCCGCTGGCTGATGACGTGGTCGACATCATGGACATGCACATGTATGCCGACGAGTCCTTCGATTTCATCGTGTGCTCGCACGTACTTGAGCACGTACCTGATGACCGCAAGGCCATGTCCGAGCTGTTTCGGGTACTGGCCAAAGGCGGCTCTGCCATCCTGATGGTGCCGATTCTGCTGACCGCCACCGAAACCGAAGAAGACCCGGACGAGGCCAGCGTCGATGAGCGCTGGGCGCGCTTCGGCCAGGACGATCATGTGCGGATGTACGCCAGACAAGACTTCCAGTCCCGTTTGACGCAGGCCGGTTTCGACGTGAAGGCCCTCGGCTCGCAGGCATTTGGTGAAGGCGTCTTCAAGCAGCACGGCATTACGGAGCAGTCGGTTTTGTATATAGGCCAAAAAAGCTGACGACAACTGCAGATCATGGACGCCGACTGCGTTGCCCGGTTGGTTTTTAAAACTTTTTCAAAAGTGGTATTGCGATGAGTTCTTCACGCCTGGTCAGTATTGTCATCCCCGCTTACAAACCGGCTTTCTTCGAAGCAGCGCTTGCCAGCGCGCTGCGCCAGAACCACGACGACATCGAGATCATCATCACCGACGACTGCCGTGACGATGGCATCAAGGCTATTGTCGAAAAGCTCAGCCCGAACAGCCGCTGGCCCATTCACTATTTCAAAAATGCAACGCCGCTGGGCGAACCTCACAACATCGCACACGCCATAGCGCGTGCGCAGGGTGAGTACATCAAGTTTCTCTACGACGATGACATCCTTCTCCCGGACTGCGTGCGCCTGATGTTCGATGTCATGCACGACAGCCCGGACATCAAAGTCGTGTCAGCGACCAGAAAGAGGATCGACGCCAACGGCGCTCTGCTGGCAGACAACCTCTACACGGCCTACCCATTCGGCAAAAACGTCGTTCTGAACGGTCCTGAGCTGGTGTCCTTTCTGGCCAGTCACCCGATCAACTTCGTCGGCGAGCCCAGTGCAGTCATGTGTCGTCGCGAAGACCTGCTGGTATTCGGGCAGGACATCATGTCTCTGCAACAGGTGCTGATCTGGGGGCTGGGTGATTTGGCCATGTACGTAAAGCTCTTGCGTCATGGCAACCTGGCGATGCTCGCCCGTCCCCTTTCCTATTTCCGGGTGTCGGATCAGCAGAGCAGCGAGGCATTCAGAAAAGACCCGACCCTGCCTCGCGAAGGTCACGCCAACTTCAGGCGCATTCCCACAGAGCTGGGCTGGGTAAGGCCTGACGAGTTCAATGGCAAGGTCAAGGTTGCTCCGCTGTCACAACGCGACAATATTCAGGAAATGGACCTGCTGGCCTACTTCGACAGAAGGCCCGAAGCCACTGTTCGGAATACCCGTGTCGCCGGCTGGCTGGCTCAGCGTCGACCTACGCCAGCCCAGCATGTGTTGCTTGAAGAGTACCTGCAACAACACAACGGCGGCCCTGCGGTTGCGATTGTCGTGTCGGACTTCAATCAGCAGCCCGAGAGCGTGCTGAGCACGCTGCAAAGCCTGGCGTCCGATGCGCCGCTGCTCGACAAGCTCAAGGTGTTTGTCCTTGCCGACTACGACCGGGAACAGCAGACGCCGCTGCAAGCGCAACTGACCCGGCGGGATGCCAGCATGGAAAACCGCGCAACAGTCATCAACGCGTTGATGCAGGAAAACGACCAAGCGTGGTGGATCCTGGTTGACGCCGGCACGACGTTCACCTCGAGCGGCCTGCTGTGCGCTGTCATGAAAATGATCGAAACACCCGAAGCCTGTGCAGTGTTCGGCGACGAAGTGACCCTGCATGCGCAGGCAGGTGCTCATCTGGCCTTTCGCCCGGACTTCAGCCTGGATTACCTGCTGACCTGCCCGGCGGCAACCAGCCGCAATTGGCTGTTCAATCGTGAAAAAGCTCTGGAAGTGGGCGGCTTCGACCCAGTCCACGCGCAGGCCATTGAACTCGACCTGATCCTGCGCATGATCGAGGGTTCGGGCTATACCGAATTTGCGCACTCTTGCGAGCCGATGATCATCTCGCCCTTATGGCAGGCGCAGGAGAACTACGATCAGGCGCGCACCGTGCAACGGCATCTGCACGTACGTGGCTACCCAGGCAGTAAGGTGCATGCGCTGGAATCGGGACTTTACCGGATCGATTACGGCCATGCCGAACAGCCTCTGGTCTCCATTCTCGTCACCTCGCAGGATCAGCTCGAAACGCTACTGCCCTGCGTAGAGAGCATTCTGGAAAACACGACATATCCGCACTATGAAATTCTGATTTGCGACAACAACAGCCAGTCGGCGCAGACCACGCAATGGCTGGCGACCATCGATTCGATGCAGTCGGAGCGGATTCGCATCGTTCGCCACGAACAGGCACTGAGCCCGTCGGCGCTGCTCAACTCCGCAGCCGAACACGCGCTGGGCGACTATCTTGTGATGCTCGACAGCCACGCCCTGATCATCCAGCAGGACTGGCTCAACCACCTGCTCAACCACGCACTGCGCCCTGAAGTAGGCGTTGTCGGCGCGAAACTCATTTCGACGGATGGTAATGTCGTGCAGGCCGGCATCATCATGGGCCTCAATGGCACCGCGGCCACCGTCACTGCCAGCGACATCGCAGGATCTGCGAGCGATGCGCAACGTCTGGAAACAGATCAGAACTACAGCGCTGTCAGCGGCTCCTGCCTGATGATTCGCAAGTCCGTGCATGAAGAGGTGCAAGGCCTGGACGAACACTTGTTCCCCCTGCACTTCAATGACGTGGATCTGTGCTTAAAGACACGCAGCACCGGGCATCTGGTCGTCTGGACACCGCACGCCATTGTCGCGCTGCGCCCGGACGACGCACAGAGCGACGCTGAAGCACTGGACTTCGCGACGCGCGCGCTCTACCACCGCTGGCTGCACTACATGGCCTGGGACCCTGCATACAACAAGAATCTGACGCTGACTGACAGTTTCGTCGCCCAGAGCAACCCGCAACTGAGCTGGCGGCCATTGACCCACCGTCCACTGCCGGTGGTCCTTGCTCTGCCCTGCAATCATGCGGCTGCCGGCAATCGCATCAGCACTGCGCTGCAAAGCCTGAGCGCCGAGCGCGAGACAGACGGCATCATCAGCCATGCGCCGCTTCCATTCGTGGAAATTGCCAGACTCAGCCCGGATACGGTGGTTATCCAGGGGCCAGTAAACGAAAGCCTGATTGCCAGCATCAACGCGATCAAGGACCACACCAATGCCTGGGTGGCCTACGACCTGCCGCACTACCCGGCGTACGCTGAAATCGACAAGAGCGCTGTGCCACTCGCAACAGTGCAGGCCTCCCTGCGCCACGGGCTGGCGCGGGCAGATCTGATTACCGTCCCCACAACAGCGCTGGCGGAGCTGCTGGAGGGCTCACACCCCAACGTTCAGGTGATTGAAACCCGACTTGCGCCTGAGCCATGGCGCAATCTGCAAAGCCAGCGCCAGACTCGCCCCAGACCTCGTGTAGGTTGGGTAGGCACGGCGGCAGAAACGGGCGACCTGCTGATTCTGTCAGAAGTCATCAAGGCGCTGGCAGACCGTGTGGAGTGGGTCATCATGGGACCCTGCACGCGCTGGCTACGCCCTTATATTCATGAACTGCGTTCGCCCGTGGAGGGCACTTTGTTCCCCGGGACGCTGGCCAGTCTGAACCTGGATCTGGTGTTGGCGCCTGCAGAATCCAACCTGATCAATACGAGCAAAAGCCCGGTGGCCCTGCTGGAATTCGGTGCCTGCGGTTTTCCAGTCATTTGCAGTGATGTGCTCAGCGTGCCTGAAGACCTGCCCGTCACTCGGGTGGAAAACGAGACGAATGCCTGGGTCAGTGCCATCGAGCAACACATTGATCAGTTGGATGAGTGCGCACGCAAGGGCGATGCCTTGAGACAGGCTGTCATTGATAACTGGATGCTTGAGGCCGATCACTTGCAAGCCTGGCGCGATGCCTGGCTGAAGGGCTGATCAGAAAGGATTAAAACCAACAACAAGCTCTGCGTCCGGGCGGTGACGCAGAGCGATGATGTTTACCAGCGTATGACGCACGCCCCCCACGAATAGCCCACCCCGAACCCGACCGCAGCAACCCGGTCGCCCGGTTTCAGCGTACCGCGGTTCAAGGATTCCTTCAGCGCAATGGGAATGGTGCAAGACACCGTATTGCCACAGTGCTGGAAGGCAGAAACGAACTTCTCGACCGGCAACTTCAAACGCCGACGCAGGGCATCCAGCATGAAGTGGTTGGCCTGATGAAACACGAACAGATCGACATCGGCCCCACCCAGTTCGTCATCGAACAACGACGCGAACAACTGCGGTACGCGGGTCATGGAAAACTCGAAAATCGCCGGGCCATTCATGTACAGGTGTGCATCGGTACGCACACTGCCACCGTCATCCTGATACTCGGCAGGCTGAAGGTTTTCCGCCGAGGGTCTTCGCGCACCGCCAATCGGGACCATCAGGTTTTCCGCCCCGGAGCCGTCACTGCCATAACGAAAACGTTCCAGGAAAGGCCCGCCCTCAGTCGCGCTGAGCAGGGTCACAGCCGCGGCGTCACCGAACAGGGTACGAACACTTTTGTCCTGCGGATGGATGTAGCGACTGTAGGTTTCCGCCGTCACCAGCAATACGTTCCGGCATTGCCCTGACTCGATCAACCCTTTGGCGATGCCAAGCCCGTAAATGTAGCCTGAACAGCCCTGATTGAAATCGAAGGCGGCGCAGTGGGTGGGAAGTTGCAAGCGGTGCTGCAGAATGCAGGCGGTGGCGGGCAATACATAATCCGGGCTTTGCGTGCAGTAAATCAATGCGTCTACTTCGCTGCGCTGAATATATCCGTTGAGAAACAACTTCTCGCAGGCGCGGTACGCAAGGTCGGACGCAGTTTCATCCTTGTCGATGATGCGCCGCTCGCCAATACCGGTCTTCGAGAAGATTTTCTCGACGTCCCATTCGGGAAATTCGCGCGCCAGTGTTTCATTGCCCAGCGAATGAGCAGGCAGTTCATATTCTATGTTCACGATCCTGGCATGAGCGCCCATGAGCGTTACCCCGATATGCGTGTGGCAGGTACACCGAATACTGTAGTGCCAGCGGCGACATTGCGTATTGCAACGCTACCCGCTCCGACCACAGCCTGTTTGCCGATCCTTACCTTTGGCAGGACGCTGGCATGCGTCCCCATGAAAACACCCTCCTCCAGCACGACACCGCCAGTGATATCGCAATGCCCGCTCAAGGTGGAGAAGTCGCCGATGTCTGCGTCATGCCCCACCAGACAGCCAATATTGAGGGTTACAAATGCGCCGATGCGAAGATCGACCGTGAGCACCGTTGAAGGACAGATCACCGCACCCTGGCCAATGGAAACATTTTCGCCAATGATGACCGAGGGGTGAATGAGGGTGAAAAATTGCGCGCCCCTGGCAAGGAGTTTTTCTACGACCAGGCGCTTGCCGCTCGGGTCGCCGATCGCACAGACCAGATACTCTTCGGGCTTTGGCTGGTAGCCGTCCACCGTCGAAACGACAGGCGGATAATGGTCGAAGCGCTCGGTTGAGCCCGGGCCGTCATTGATGAATCCGGCGATGAGCCATCCCGGATTGTTCTCCACCCAATCCGTCAGCCAAGCATGCACTTCACGGCCGAAAGCGCCGGCACCTACGATGAGCAATCTATTGGCATTCATTGCGCCAGGTATCCTCCATCCACAACCATCGCTGTTCCGGTCACCCAGCGAGCCGCCGGAGACAACAGGTAATTGACCGCATAGGCTATGTCCAGCGGCTCACCAAACCCCAGCGGGTGCTTCTGCTCAACCACGGCCATGGAATCGATACCGACCAGATCTTCAAGCTTGCGGGTCATTTCGGTTCGCACTATGCCCGGCGCAATGGCATTGACCCTTATTCCGTCTCTGGCCAGTTCAAGTGCCGCAGCGCGGACCATCGATTCCACTGCGCCTTTACTGGCGCAGTAGGCCATCAGGGAAGGCTGGGCGGCCTGAGCCATCACCGATGAAAGCAGAACAATACTGGCCCCTTGAACGAAGACGCCTTTCTGCCTGAATGACTTTATCAGCGAAAAGCCAGAGGTCACGTTGGTGGCAAACACCGTTTCCCATTGCTCGATTGCCAGGGCTCGAATCGGTAGCGGCATCTGTACACCGGCAGCATGCACCAGCCCGTCGAAAGGCCCGTAGGTGCTGGCCAGGGTTTTCATCCAGGCCGGGACTGCGTGCCCGTCAAGCAAGTCAAAAGGCTCGACCCCGTGACTCTCACCGTGAAGCTGGCGCCTTGTTGCTTCAAGCCGTTCGGTGTTCCTGGCAACCAGTACCACCCGGGCGCCCTGCTGGCTCAGCCATATCGCAACCTGGCTGCCGATGCCGGAAGAGGCACCTGTGACCATGATCAATTTGCCGCTTAATGAAAACGGATTACTCACCACCCAACGTTCCTCTTCAGGGCTGACCGGCACCGCCTGGAAAACCCCTGATCGCTTATGACTCTGTAACGAGACCGATGACGTCATCCACACTCTTGCAAGCGTTGAGACGGTTGGCCGACAGGTTCTTATCCAGCCGTTCATTCGCAAGCGACATGAAGGTCAGGACCGCAATGGAGTCCCAATCCAGACTTTGTCCTTTGCTCAAGGTGCCTTCGTCTGCTTCCATCGCTTCTTCGATCAGCTTAAGTACTTTGTCTTCCATTTCGATGCTCCCGGACAGCCTGCTATTGGATTAAAACGCGCGCCGACCAAAGCCTGCGCCTGACAGGACGTTAGCAATAATCGAACCAAGCCATTGAGCACACGGGGAAGCCCCTGTTACCGGGCTGGACAGGGGCAAAAGGCAGGCATTGAGGACACCAAAGTCAAAAACATGACAGGCTTATCGACAACGGGATAACGCAAGTGCGCGGCACCGCGTCAATATAATGCTGGTGCGCGGCTGTCTCATATTTCGCAGCAATTGCAGTTCGGGTTTCAGGGCAGATAAATGCTGAACATTGCCCCGCCCAGCACGCCGCCGTTGGCGATTTCGATTCGCCCGCGCATGCCGTTGCGCACATGCAGCCGGGCAATGTGCGCAGCAAAGTACAAGCCCAGGCCGGTACTGCCACTGCCCTGATTGATGCCCTGCACGTATTCGGTTTGACGCTCGATCAGATACGCCGGGTAACCGGGGCCGTCGTCATTGAGGGTGATCTTCAACTGACCGCCTTCTTCACCGATGCTGATCACGATCTGCTCGCGGGCAAAGCCGATGGCATTGACGATGATATTGCCGACCACCGAGCCCACCAGTTCACGGTCAAAAAAGCCCAAGGGGCTCATGTCATCGATTTCATAGCGCGCGGCGATACCGCGGCTGGCCAGCACGTCCTGATGGTGCGCCAGCTGCGCTTCGATGAAATCGTCCAGTTCGTGGTAATCCGGACGCAACGGCAGTTGATTGACACCGAGTTTGTATAGGCCCAGCAGTTGCACGAGCATGCCGTTGAGGTTGGCGAACTCATAGTCGATGACCCCATGTTCCGGCGTGTCACGCTGCTGACCGGAAAGCTTCGCCAGCCACTCGCTGTGCGCCTGTGTCAGGGTCGCCAGCGAGTTTTTCATGTCGTGCACGGTGGAGGCGATCACCATGGAAAAGTCGAGGCCCTGCTCTGTCTCTTCACTCATGCGCCAAACGCCCTCTCCCTGAGTTTCTGGTAACGCTCATAACGCGGATCGCTTTCCGGAATCTTGCCCAGCACCTTCAGGCTGGCACGGCATTCGTCAATGCCGGCCTGCCCGAGGTTCTGCCCCGGATGAAGCAGCGACTGCACCATGTTCAGCACAATACTGATGTTCTTCGGCTGCAAGCCCAGCGCGCTGCGGAAAAACGCCTGCGCCTCGGTGAGGTTGCCGGCCTTGTAACTGCGCACGCCTTGCAGGTTGAAATCGATTGCAGCCTTGCTGGCGCCCAGAATCGCGGGATCGTCGGTCATGCTGGCGACGCTTTTCATCACCGCCGGATCATCGCCATAGGCTTCAGCACAGCTCTTCAGAACACTGGTGCCCGCTTCTTCCTGCCCCAGCTTCTTGAGCTGCGCAGCCACCATCAGGGCGGCATCGGCACTGAGCACCTGCTCCATGCCATCGAGCCTGGCCATCGCCTGTTCGGTGAGCTTGGCTGCGGTTTCCGGGTCCGAGTGCTGCAGGCTGGCAGCCTTCATCAGGCGGGTGCGCACTTGAAGACCTTCGTCGTCGGTGTGTTCCTTGGCAACGTCGACAAGGGCGTTGTTGATCTCGACACGCGTGCGCGCATCCAACCCCTGCTCGCCGCCCTTGCTGATCAGAGCATGTGCCAGACCCAGGTTGGTTTCCGGGTCCTTGAAGCGCGAATGCTGGCCTTGGGAAACCGCCTGGCGATAGGCTTTGGAGGCACTTTCAAAATCCTCGTTGCCCAGCGCCAGCTTGCCCAGCAGCTTCTGTCGACGGACTGCCAGAGGCGACAGGCGCACAGCGCTTTCCAGCACCGTCTGCGCCCGCTTGGCATCGCCAAGCGCCACCAGCGCATCAGCCAGGCCATCGAACAGCGCCGGCATGGCCGGAAACGCTTTGATTGCCTGTTCATAGACGGCCTGCGCTTCGGCAGTCTTGCCGCGTTTCAGCAGCAGACTGCCCAACGCGCCGTAGGCCCACGGCGTGGCACGATCAGCCAGAATGGTCTTGAGAAAAGCTTCCAGTGGCTCGTTCTGCTTCAAATCACGCAAGGCATCCGCCTTGTAGCGCAAGCACAACGGCGCATAACGCGGGTCCTGCTCGATCAGCTTGTTGCACGCGGCCAGTACCTCGGCCGGTTTGCGCCGGTCGAGGGCCTGCAGAATCGGCTTGAGCAAGGTCTTGCGCTGCACCAGCTTTTCCAGGCGCTGGGCCAGCCCGGCACGGTTGAACGGCTTGGTCAGGTAACCGTCCGGCTCCCACTCAAGCGCACTCATGACCATCGCCTGACTGTTTTCGGCAGTGACCATGATGAATACGCTTTCGTAACTCAGCAGCCGCTCGACCATCAAGTCTTCCAGCACCTGCTGGCCATTCTTGCGGCCATCACCCAGATTGAAGTCGTGCAATACGAAGTCATAACGCTTTTGCGAGCACATGCGCAGCGCCTGCTCGCCGGTGTCGGCGGTATCCACTTCCTTGACGCCCAGTTCACGCAGCATCGACCGCACTGAACTGCGAAAGTCAGAGAAGTCATCAACGATAAGAAAGCTTTTTTGGTTGTACGCCAGCATCCGGATTCCTGCACAGGAGAGGGTGAAAATATGAGACCCACGGCCTGAAAACCACTCAGACCCGACTCGGCAGCCCATTTTTCAGGACGCACATAATAACTGATGGCAACATGCCATAACACAGTTCGCCGTTGCCGCCCTCCCCGCAACAAGCCACGCGGTTCAGGGCAACACTCAGTTTTTCGACCATACGGGCAGAAACTGTAGAACGAACATCAACTTCGCGCATTGTCCGGGCGGCAGGCATGCATACATTTTGCGAGCTGGATCGTAATTGCAGGAGCAGGAAGGGACTTTTAGCGGAGGCTCATCACCTATCGCTCATGCCAGCGCGCGGCGCTGGCATGAGCAGCTGTTTCGGGCAGGTTTACACCCAGCCATCGTTCTTCTTGCGACCCTTGGTCAACGCCGGAAGGATCAGGCCCACCAGCAGGCCTGCACCGGCAATGCTGCCGCCATAGACCATGTAGCGCATCATCACCTGCTTGTTCTCGTCGCCGAGCCGCGCCTGAGTGGCACGCAATTCGGCCTGAGAATCAGCCAGTTGATCGTTAAGGGTCTTGGTGCGGGCTTCAAGTTCGTCGACCAGTTTCTTGCGCGCATCAAGAGTCTCTTGCATGCCTTGCACACGGGTCTTCCAGGTATTGTCGATGCCTGCCAGTTGATCGGTCAGTTCGGTGACCTGCTGGGTCAGTTGCGGCACACGCTCGGCCTGACCAGGCACCTCCTGCAGGTCAGTGCTGGGGATCCACACCGTGGAACCGCCTTCGCCGCGCACCTGGCTGAACTTGCCCGAAGAGCTGAGCAGCTCGACCTTCTGCCCGGATTTCAGCGTCCCCACAATCCGATGATCATCGGTTGGTCCGCTGCGTACGTAGGTGGTGAGGCTGTCGCTGACCCAGCGATCGCTGCCTGCGGCCTGCGCGTTGCCAGGAACGACAACGGTCAATGCAGCGCCAAACAGGCCTGCGCCGAGCAAGCGACGCGAAACAGCGAACAGGCCAGGGGCTCGGGAAAAAAGTGCGGAGAAATGACGAGACATGGCGATAATTATCTTTATCTGAAATGAAAATAAAGCCTCGTTTAACGGGCCGGCTAAGGATGGGAGCGGCAGGTGATCAAAGGTTTTGCAACTCCTGCCCGGACGGAATGTCTGCCTATCAGGCGCGCTTAAAAAGCACCTGATGATCCCTTTCGTGCAGGCCGTCCAGAAAGTCCATCAGCTAACAGACTCCGTTAACGGGGTCAGGTTCACTATTGCCCGTTGTCCGCGTCAAAATTCAGCCGCACGGTCATGCCGGGCAAGTGCCTGCTTTCAAAAGAATTCGCTTGCCGATTCAATCCTGCGATGGCGCACAAAGGCTCAAACAGGGGACGTCTGCGGTCCGGCGTTTGCTTTCCCGGCCAAGTACTGTAGAAAAGGCTCCACAGGGGTGAATGTTCTCAATGTTCACCATCCTGATGCTCGACTGCATCGCTCTAATGGAAAATAGAATGATCCCAAGACAAGTGATTAACGCCACCGTAAGCCCGAAAGGCAGCCTTGAAACCCTGTCCCAGCGTGAAGTGCAGCAACTCAGCGCGGCCGGTTCAGGCAGCACCTACACCCTGTTTCGCCAGTGCGCCCTGGCCATTCTCAATACTGGCGCCCACGTCGATAACGCCAAGACCATTCTTGAGGCGTACGAAAGCTTTGAAGTACGAATTCATCAGCAGGACCGCGGTGTGCGCCTGGAGCTGCTCAACGCTCCGGCCGATGCGTTTGTCGATGGTGAAATGATCGCCAGCACCCGCGAGATGCTGTTCAGCGCCCTGCGTGACATCGTTTACACCGAAAGCGAACTGGACAGCCAGCGCATCGACCTGAGCAATTCTCAGGGCATCACCGATTACGTGTTCCACCTGCTGCGCAATGCCCGCACGCTGCGCGCTGGCGTAGAGCCGAAGATGGTGGTGTGCTGGGGTGGTCACTCGATCAACACTGAAGAATACAAATACACCAAGAAAGTCGGCCATGAACTGGGCCTGCGCAGCCTGGATATCTGCACCGGCTGCGGCCCTGGCGTAATGAAAGGCCCGATGAAGGGCGCGACTATTGCCCACGCCAAACAACGCATTGTCGGCGGGCGCTATCTGGGCCTGACCGAGCCGGGCATCATTGCGGCCGAAGCACCCAACCCGATCGTCAACGAGCTGGTGATCCTGCCGGACATCGAAAAACGTCTCGAAGCCTTCGTGCGCGTTGGCCACGGCATCATCATCTTCCCCGGTGGCGCAGGCACGGCTGAAGAATTCCTCTATCTGCTTGGCATTCTGATGCACCCGGACAACAAGGACGTACCGTTCCCGGTAATCCTGACCGGTCCGAAAAATACCGAGCCGTACCTGCAACAGTTGCACGCGTTCGTCGGTGCCACGCTGGGTGAAGAAGCGCAGCGTCATTACCAGATCATCATCGACAACCCGGCAGACGTCGCCCGGCAGATGACTCAGGGCCTGAAAGAAGTGAAGCAGTTCCGCCGCGAGCGGAATGACGCGTTTCACTTCAACTGGCTGCTGAAGATCGAGGAAAGCTTCCAGCACCCTTTCGATCCGACTCACGAGAACATGTCGAAGCTGCAACTGAACCACGACGTGCCCACTCACGAGTTGGCCGCCAACCTGCGCCGGGCTTTTTCCGGGATTGTGGCGGGCAACGTCAAGGACAAGGGCATTCGCCTGATCGAGGAGCACGGGCCTTATCAGATTCAGGGCGATCCTTCGATCATGGGGCCGCTGGACAAGCTGCTGCAGGCGTTTGTCGATCAGCACCGGATGAAGTTGCCCGGTGGCGCGGCCTACGTGCCGTGTTATCAGGTCGTGGCCTGATCCCACGGCAATGACCGGCAGGCAAACGGGGCGCCCTTGAGCACCCCGTTTCTATTTCTGCTGACGAAACGCTTTGGGTGACTGCCCGGTAGCGCGTTTGAAGAAGCGCGAAAAATAAGCGGGCTCGGAAAACCCGAGGCTGTCGGACACCTGATTGATGGTCATGGTGGTGTAGATCAGGTTGCGCCTGGCCTCCAGCAACAGCCGCTGGCTGATGATCTGCAAGGCCGACTGGTTGCACAGGCGCCGACACAGAGAATTCAAATGCGCGGCGCTGATGCCCATGGCCTGCGCATGCTGGTGAATGGACCAGTGCTCGCGAAAACTCGCCTCCAATTGATGCATGAACACCTGCAAATGCTCACGGCCGCGGTCCATGGGGTGAATTTCTTCGCCAGCATGCTCGCTGCTGCGCCGACTGAGCCAGACCACCAGCACGTTGATCAATGAATGCAGCATCAGATCGCGACCAGCCTTGGGCTGCCGGTACTCACGGGCGATGGCGCTGAACAGCGTATCAGCGTAATGGCTGTCCGCCCCTAGCTCGTAACACCGTGCCGTGCGCATTGCCGAGCTGTCGAGTGCCGTCTCAAGCTGCTCCACCAAGGGTTTGGCCAGACTGAGAATGTGCCCCTGAATATCTTCGGCAAACCTGAAGGTGTGCACGCTTAACGCCGGAACCACCTGCAGCGAAGGTGTCTCGACCTCGGTGACCACATCCTCGACCTTGAGCATCGCCCTGCCGGACTGCACATACAGCAACTGCACCAGACCTCCATGGCGATGCGGCTTGATCTCCCATTCGTGCATCTTGCTGCGCTCGGGGATCGACTCGCAATGGATCAGGTCCGGGGTCGGCCAGGCCGCGGTTTCACCGTAAAGCTTGAACACCGGTATCGTTGCAGTGGCAGGTCTGGCCATGTGTTCTTCTCCCGTCCGGACCCTCGAAAAGTCCAGATAATGCGTCGAATATTGCCTTCTTATCTCGATGGCATCCATTAAAAATGCAGGAGACAAAAACAATCATATCCCGCTGATGACACTTGGCAGGGATCAAAAACAGGACCATCTCCATGAAAACCCAGGTTGCCATTATCGGTTCAGGCCCTTCAGGGCTGCTGCTGGGCCAACTGCTCCAGCGTGCCGGCATCGACAACGTGATTGTCGAGCGCAAGGATCCCGATTACATCCTCTCGCGCATCCGCGCCGGCGTGCTTGAGCAAGGCATGACCGACCTGTTGCGTGAAGCAGGCGTCAGCGAACGAATGGACGCCGAAGGCTTGATTCATGACGGTTTCGAGCTGGCCTTCGACGGGCGCTGTGAGCGCATCGACCTGAAAACCCTGACCGGTGGCAGAACCGTGATGGTCTACGGCCAGACTAAAGTCACCCGAGACTTGATGGCCGCGCGCGCAGCAGCAGGTGCGATGACTGTCTATGACGCGTCTGACGTGAACGATCCAAAGACCGACAGTCCCTATGTGACGTTCGTGAAAGACGGCGAAACCGTGCGCCTGGACTGCGACTACATTGCCGGCTGCGACGGTTTCCATGGTGTATCGCGGCAATCGATCCCGTCTGAAACGCTGAAAATCTTCGAGCGCGTTTACCCGTTTGGCTGGCTCGGCGTGCTGGCCGACACGCCGCCGGTCAACGAAGAGCTGGTCTACGCCAATCACCCGCGTGGCTTTGCCCTGTGCAGCATGCGCTCGGCCATTCGCACCCGCTATTACGTGCAGGTCAGTGCCGAAGAGAAAGTCGAAGACTGGTCGGACGAACGCTTCTGGACCGAGTTGAAAGCCCGTCTGCCCGAGCATCTGGCAGACCGCTTGGTGACCGGCCCGTCCATCGAAAAAAGCATCGCGCCGCTGCGCAGCTTCGTGGTTGAGCCCATGCAGTACGGCCGTCTGTTTCTGCTCGGCGATGCTGCGCACATCGTCCCGCCTACCGGCGCCAAGGGCCTGAACCTGGCGGCCAGTGACGTCAGCACGCTGTACCGGATTCTGCTCAAGGTTTACCGCGAGGGCCGCACCGACCTGCTGGAAAAGTATTCGCAAATCTGCCTGCGCCGCGTGTGGAAGGCCGAGCGTTTTTCCTGGTGGATGACCTCGGTGCTGCACAACTTCCCCGACACCGATGCGTTCAGCCAGCGCATCCAGCAAACCGAACTGGACTACTACGTCGGCTCGCAAGCCGGGCGCAGGACCATTGCGGAGAATTATGTGGGCTTGCCGTATGAGGCGATTGAGTAGCGTATTTCACCTATCGCGTATGAGGACGCAGAGCGTCCTGAAAAGCATGCCGACGCCGAGCGTCGCACGATAGCGGTAGTGAGCTCTGCGTCCGGTCTTGAGCAGCTTCGCCAAGGAGACTGTCAGAAATTTT
>NZ_LJQT01000293.1:0-17266 GCF_001400515.1 Pseudomonas meliae
CCTTGCTCGGAGCTTCCCTATGTAGTCCTGAGCCAGTCGATACTCCCAGGGTAAATACTGATGACCATCGCAAGGCAGTACACAGGCGAGCCCGCCAAAGCCATGCTCGGCCTGCACTTCGCTGCTTAGATAGCGGATCCAGGCCTCGTAGTTCTTCAAACCGTCGGGCTCGGTCAGGCAGGACCAGGGCAATACCATTTTCAGACAAGAGCGATCGTTATCGGCCTGCCCCTGCGGGGTGTTCATGACAAACAGGCTGTACATGGCGACCTCGGCCTGGGTCGCACTGGCGATAGACCAGATGAACTGCTCGTCCGGGAGGCTTTCGACAACCTGACGCCGGGTCGATGCAAAACCCGATGCGCTCAAGCGACGCATACGCTTGAACAGCTGCCATTTGAGTTTCGGCTTGAACGCGTCATAGAAGCGCGAAAAGCAGGCTTCGACCCGACGCTTCATCTCCAGCGTGTGGCCATTGCGGAAATACAGCGTGGTGATCAACCCAAGTCGAATGACGGGCGTCCCCAATTCAGAATCCATGGCGACCCGTTCGGATTGCTGCGCGACTCCGGCCAGTAGCCTCACAGCATCAGTTGTAGTGTCCGACATGCTCCGCCCTCCCTTTGATCGAGAGACGCGGATTTACGCTAACGCCTGCATGCCCTTTGCATGTTTCGATCACGCCCGACACAGACCTGCGCTCATGCAAGTCACGGCCCTGTCCACGCTCGTACACTTCAGCGGATCTGGCGATGACTTCAAGGCACATAGGCGCAAGATTCGGCAAAAACATGCAACCTTCCTCTCTTCTGATCTTTCCGGAAGCGAAGAGTGAAGGGAGTTTTCCCGCGGGGCAATACTCGGAAATTACTTTGGGAAATCAGCTACATGTATCAGGAAATGTCCTACCTGCCTCCTACAATATTTTGTCGGATCAAGGTCTGATCGGCGGCAACCGGCGGGGGCAATCGATGAGGACGGGTAAAAAGTCAGTAAACACACTGTATAAAAAGCAAGAATTGGAGTTAGGCTTTGTGGGAAAGACAACGGCCCGACCGAACCGGCAGGCGCTACGACCTGTCATCTCCGTCAGTAAGCCTTGCTGATTCTTAGCGTAGGGCTGAAGCGCAGCATGTCCAGACACACATCAACCAGTTGCTCGGCCTCTGCCGGCAATGAAAAGCTGTCTGGAACCAGCAGCCATTGATAAATGATGCCGTTTACGTAAGAAAACAGGGCGACTGCGGCACGGGCCGTGTCGAGATCTTTTGGAAGTTGCCCCTGACGTACGGCATTGTTCAGCCCCAGGGTGATCCGGTCGTGGCACTGTATGGCGTTGTCCTGGCGCTGACGACGAAAATCACACATCTCGTCAGTAAACTCGCATTTGTGAAACAGGATTTCATTGATGCGACGGGTTTTCGGGTCCAGTGCGAGCTCATGAAACAAATGAATCAAAAGATTTCTCATACAGCCCAGTGGGTCTTCTTCCTCTTCGCTCTGACTGGCCTGCGCCATTTCATCGAGTGGTTCCTGAAGACTGTCGAGCATTGCCTGGACCAGATCGGCCTTATTGTTGAAGTGCCAGTAAATGGCTCCTCGCGTCACACCAGCAAGGGTTGCGATGTCAGCCAGCGTGGTGCGGGCGACGCCTCGCTCATAAAAAGCCTGCTCGGCAGCCTCCAGAATCTGGCTGCGAGTGATCTGAGCTTCCTCTTTGGTGCGACGAACCATGGCAATAAAACCTCAAAAAATTTACCTCAGGCATGCGTCTGGTGGCAGGCCTGGAGATATGACCGGGCGGCATTTGTCTCGCCTTGTCCCGAATTGGCTGTCGGCACTGTGAATAGTGGCCGAATGCGCACAGCGGGTGTTTACAAACAGCCGCGAATGTAAGTATATTCCTTAGCATGCTACTTATCTAGCCGAAATATTTTTTAACACTTCAACGTACTGTTGAGACAACAGGCTCCTGCCCCGAGGATCTTCATGCAATTCAAGCCAGCTGTTACCGTTCTGGTCACTGCCGTCGCCCTGGCAACCCTGCTCAGTGGCTGTAGCAAGAAGGAACAGGCGGCCCCGCCTGCGCAAACCCCTCAGGTCGGCGTCGTTACCCTCAAAGCACAGCCCTATACCCTGACCACCGAGCTGCCAGGCCGGACCACCGCATTCCGCGTCGCCGAGGTACGCCCTCAGGTCAACGGCATCATTCTCAAACGTCTGTTTACCGAAGGTGGCGACGTCAAAGCCGGTCAGCAGCTCTATCAGATCGACCCGGCTGTCTATGAGGCCAATGCCAACAGCGCCAAGGCGACCCTGCAGTCTGCCAAGTCGATGTCTGATCGCTACAAGCAACTGGTCAGCGAGCAAGCGGTAAGCCGTCAGGAATACGACACTGCCCAGGCATCGACGCAGGAAGCTCAGGCCGCCTTGCAGACCGCCCAGATCAACCTGCGCTACACCAAGGTGCTGGCACCTATTTCAGGTCGTATCGGCCGCTCCGCAGTGACCGAAGGCGCACTGGTCAGCAGCGCCCAGACCGAAGCAATGGCAACCATCCAGCAGCTCGACCCGATCTACGTGGATGTGGTTCAGTCGTCTGCCGACATGCTCAAGCTGCGCAATGACCTGGAAAGCGGCAAGCTGCAGAAAGCCGGCGACAACGCGGCCAAGGTCAAGCTGACGCTGGAAGACAACAGCGTCTATGGCCAGGAAGGCAAGCTGGAATTCTCCGAAGTATCGGTTGACCAGACCACAGGCTCGGTCACCTTGCGCGCCGTATTCCCGAACCCGGAACATCGCTTGTTGCCTGGCATGTTCGTCCACGCGCAATTGCAGGCTGGCGTCAGCGCGAAAGCCATTCTGGCACCGCAGCAAGGCGTGACCCGCGACCTGAAAGGCACGCCGACCGCCATGATCGTCAACCAGGACAACAAGGTTGAAATGCGTACGCTGGTGGCCAACCGCACCGTGGGCAGCGACTGGCTGATCGAAGACGGCCTGAAAGAAGGTGATCGGGTCATTACCGAAGGCTTGCAGTACGTCAAACCAGGCGCCGAAGTGAAAGTCGCCGAAGCGACCAACGTCAAAGGGGCAAACCCGGCACCTGCCCCGGCCACTGATAAAGCCGCAGGCAGCAAAGGGGAGTAACCCATGTCGAAATTCTTTATTGATCGACCCATTTTTGCCTGGGTTATTGCCCTCGTGATCATGCTGGTCGGTGCGCTGTCGATTTCCAGCCTGCCGATCAACCAGTACCCGAGCATCGCACCGCCAGCCATCGGTATCCAGGTCACCTATCCGGGCGCCTCCGCTCAGACGGTACAGGACACTGTGGTGCAGGTGATCGAGCAACAGCTCAACGGTATCGACAACCTGCGTTATGTGAGCTCGGAAAGTAACTCCGACGGCAGCATGACCATTACCGCGACCTTCAATCAGGGTACCAACCCTGATACGGCGCAGGTTCAGGTGCAGAACAAGCTCAACCTCGCGACCCCGCTGTTGCCACAGGAAGTGCAGCAACAGGGTATCCGCGTGACCAAGGCAGTGAAGAACTTCCTGATGGTTATCGGCCTGGTGTCCGAAGACGGCAGCATGGGCAAGGAAGACCTGGCCAACTACATCGTGTCGAACATGCAGGACCCGATTTCCCGGACCTCCGGTGTGGGTGACTTCCAGGTGTTCGGTTCGCAGTACGCCATGCGTATCTGGCTGGACCCGGCAAAGCTGAACAACTTCCAGCTGACTCCGGTGGACGTGAAAAACGCGATCACCGCGCAGAACGTCCAGGTATCGTCCGGCCAGTTGGGTGGCCTGCCGTCCATCAGCGGCCAGCAGCTGAACGCCACGATCATCGGCAAGACGCGTCTGCAGACCGCCGAGCAGTTCGGCAACATCTTCCTCAAGGTCAACACCGACGGCTCGCAGGTTCGCCTCAAGGACGTCGCGACTGTCGGCCTGGGCGCAGAGAACTACAGCACCGACTCGCAGTTCGACGGTAAACCGGCATCGGGTCTGGCAATCAAACTCGCGACCGGTGCCAACGCACTGGACACCGCCAAGGCTATTCGCGCGACCGTTTCGTCGCTGGAGCCGTTCTTCCCGCCAGGCATGAAAGTCGTGTACCCGTATGACACCACGCCAGTGGTCAGCGAATCGATCAATGGTGTGGTGCACACCCTGATCGAAGCGATCGTGCTGGTGTTCCTGGTGATGTACCTGTTCCTGCAGAACTTCCGCGCCACGGTCATCACGACCATGACCGTACCGGTAGTATTGCTGGGTACGTTCGGCATCCTCGCGGCATTCGGCTTCACCATCAACACCCTGACCATGTTCGGTATGGTGCTGGCCATCGGCTTGCTGGTGGACGATGCGATTGTGGTGGTGGAAAACGTCGAGCGGGTCATGGAGGAGGAAAAGCTCTCCCCGCGCGACGCCACGATCAAATCCATGACCCAGATCCAGGGTGCGCTGGTCGGTATTGCGCTGGTGCTGTCGGCGGTTCTGCTGCCCATGGCGTTCTTCGGCGGCTCTACCGGGGTGATCTACAAACAGTTCTCGATCACCATCGTCTCGGCCATGGCCCTGTCGGTGGTTGTCGCCCTGATCTTCACCCCGGCGCTGTGCGCCACCATGCTCAAGCCTATCGACGAGAAGACCCACGGCCAGCCAAAACGTGGTTTCTTCGGCTGGTTCAACCGCACCTTTGACCGCAGCGTTCTGAGCTACGAACGTGGCGTCGGCAACATGCTCAAGCACAAATGGCCGGCGTATCTGGGCTATATCCTGATCTGCGCAGGCATGGTCTGGATGTTCATGCGTATCCCGGCAGCGTTCCTTCCGGAAGAAGATCAGGGCGTCATCTTTGCCCAGATCCAGACCCCGGCAGGCTCCTCTACCGAGCGTACGCAGGAAGTCATCGACAACATGCGTGAATACCTGCTGACCAAGGAAAGCGGTGCAGTGAAGTCGGTGTTCTCGGTAAACGGCTTCAACTTTGCGGGCCGCGGTCAAAGCTCGGCGATTGCGTTCGTCATGCTCAAGCCGTGGGAAGAACGTGATTCCAACAACAGCGTCTTCGAACTGGCCAAGCGCGCTCAGGGCTATTTCTTCAGCCTGCGCGACGCGATGGTGTTCGCGGTCGTTCCACCGTCTGTTCTCGAGCTGGGTAACGCCACAGGTTTCGACGTTTACCTGCAGGATCAGGGCGGCGTGGGTCACGACAAACTGATGGAGGCGCGTAACCAGTTCCTCGGCATGGCAGCGCAGAGCAGGATTCTCGCAGGCGTGCGTCCGAACGGGCTGAATGACGAACCGCAATACCAGTTGATCATCGACGACGAACGCGCCAGTGCGCTGGGCATTACCCTGTCGGACATCAACAACACACTGTCCATCGCGTTGGGCGGCAGCTACGTCAATGACTTCATCGACCGTGGCCGTGTGAAGAAGGTGTACATCCAGGGCGATGCGGGTGCCCGTATGACGCCTGAAGACCTCAAGAAGTGGTACGTGCGCAACAGCTCGGGTGAAATGGTGCCGTTCTCGGCCTTCGCCAGCGGCAAATGGACCTACGGCTCACCGAAACTGTCGCGCTACAACGGCGTGGCAGCAGAGGAAGTGCTCGGTACTCCTGCCCCGGGTTACAGCAGCGGCGAGGCGATGGCCGAGGTAGAAGCCCTGGTCAAGAAACTGCCGCAAGGTATCGGCATTTCGTGGACCGGTCTGTCCTACGAGGAACGTTTGTCCGGCTCGCAGGCCCCTGCCCTCTACGCGCTGTCGTTGCTGGTGGTGTTCCTGTGTCTGGCGGCGCTGTATGAAAGCTGGTCGATCCCGATCGCGGTCATCCTCGTGGTGCCGCTGGGGGTTATCGGTGCACTGATGGCAACCAGCCTGCGTGGCCTGTCCAACGACGTGTTCTTCCAGGTGGGCTTGCTGGTGACGGTGGGTCTGGCGGCGAAGAACGCCATTCTGATCGTCGAGTTCGCCAAAGAGCTGCACGAACAGGGCAAGAGCCTGGTCGACTCGGCAATCGAGGCGTGCCGCATGCGTCTGCGCCCGATTATCATGACGTCCATGGCGTTTATCCTCGGCGTTGTGCCGCTGGCAATCTCCACGGGCGCAGGTTCAGGTAGTCAACATTCGATCGGTACTGGTGTAATTGGCGGTATGATCACCGCCGTTATCCTGGCGATCTTCTGGGTGCCCCTGTTCTTTGTCTCGGTTTCAGGGTTCTTCAAGAGCAAGAAGAAACATATTTCACACGATGAGGCTGGCCAATGAGCAAGTCATTGATCTCTCTTGCAGTTACCGCGTTCATTCTCGGCGGCTGCTCTTTGATCCCCGAGTACAAGCAGCCGGAAGCACCGGTCGCCGCTCAATATCCGCAAGGGCCGGCGTACTCGCCGGTCGAAGGCGCCAAAATGGCTGCCGCGGAGCAAGGCTGGCGGCACTTCTTCAATGATCCGGCGCTGCAACAGCTGATTCAGACTGCACTGCTCAACAACCGCGACCTGCGGGTCGCGGCCCTGAACATTGACGCTTACCGTGCCCAGTACCGTATTCAGCGCTCGGACCTGTTCTCTGCTGTTTCGGCGACAGGTAGCGGTACTCGTCAACGCGTGCCAGCCGACCAGTCGCAAACCGGTCAAGCAGGCATCACCAGCAGCTATTCGGCAACGCTGGGTGTCAGCTCGTACGAGCTGGACCTCTTTGGCCGGGTGCGCAGCCTCAGCGAGCAGGCGCTGGAGACTTACTTCTCCAGCGAAGAAGCGCGTCGCAGCACCCAGATCAGTCTGGTGGCCAGCGTCGCCAATGCCTACATGACCTGGCAGGCCGACAAGGAACTGCTCAAGCTGACGCAGGACACCCTCAAGACCTACGAAGAAAGCTATCGCCTGACCTCGCGCAGCAATGAAGTCGGTGTTTCCTCGGCCCTGGACCTGAGCCAGTCACGCACCGCCGTCGAAAGCGCGCGTGCCAAACTGGCTCAGTACGAGCGTCTGGTTGCACAGGATCAGAACAGTCTGGTTCTGCTGCTCGGCACCAGCCTGCCTGACAACCTGCCGGCCAGCCACTTGCTGGATTCGGACATGCTGACCGAAATGCCGGCTGGCCTGCCGTCCGACCTGCTGCAGCGTCGTCCGGACATTCTGGAGGCCGAGCATACGCTCAAGGCAGCCAACGCCAACATTGGCGCAGCACGCGCAGCGTTCTTCCCCAGCATCAGCCTGACGGCCAGTGCCGGAACCAGCAGCAGCGAGCTGTCCGGCCTGTTCAAGGGCGGATCGGGTGCATGGCTGTTCCAGCCAAGCATCAACATCCCGATCTTCAACGCCGGCAACCTGCGCGCCAGCCTGGACTACTCGAAAATCCAGAAAGAAATCAGCGTCGCCAACTACGAGAAGGCGATTCAAACCGCCTTCCAGGAAGTGTCTGACGGCCTGGCTTCACGCAAGACCTACGACGAGCAGCTCCAGGCGCAACGTGACTTCGTCGCGGCCAACCAGGACTACTACCGTCTGGCCGAGCGTCGCTACCGGATCGGTATCGACAGCAACCTGACCTTCCTCGACGCCCAGCGCTCGTTGTTCAGCGCGCAACAAACGCTGATCACCGATCGTCTGTCGCAGCTGACCAGCGAGGTCAATCTGTACAAGGCCCTAGGCGGCGGCTGGTACGAAAGGACCGGGCAGACCGAAACCATCTCCAAAGAGAAGCCTTCGGTTCAGCTGTTCTGATTTAAAGCGGCACACAAAAAAACCACCTGATCAGGTGGTTTTTTTGTGGCCGAAACAAGCCTGCGATCAATGATCCTGATGCAGGTACTTGGGCTCTTTGGGCAGGCGCAGACTGAACAGAAAGGCCACAGCCATCATTACGGTCACGTACCAGTAGAAGCTGTTTTCCATCCCGGCACTTTTGAGTTTCAGTGCGACAAATTCGGCAGAACCGCCGAACACTGCGTTGGCAACCGCATAAGCCAGCCCGACACCCAGTGCGCGGACCTGAGGCGGAAACATCTCGGCTTTGACCAGCCCGCTTATCGAGGTGTAAAAGCTGACAATTGCCAACGCCAGGGTAATCAGCGCAAAGGCAATGAACGGGTTGGTGGTGGTTTTCAGGGTAATCAGAATCGGCACCGTGCACAGTGTACCCAGCGCGCCGAACCACAACATCGAATTACGACGACCGATGCGGTCCGCCAGCATGCCGAAAAACGGCTGCATGCACATGTACAGAAACAGCGCGCCGGTCATGATGTAGCTGGCGGTCTTGGCTTCCATGCCTCCGGTGTTGACCAGGTATTTCTGCATGTAGGTCGTGAAGGTGTAGAAAATCAGCGACCCCCCGGCGGTGTAGCCCAGCACGGTGATGAAGGCCGCTGCGTGATGCTTGAACAGTGCGGCAATACTGCCTGCGTCTTTGTCCTGACGGCTTTCGGCGGTAGTGGTTTCATTGAGTGTGCGACGCAGCAACAAGGCAATGACAGCGGCGGCCGCACCGATCACGAACGGGATACGCCAGCCGTAGTCACGCAGCTCTTCGGTGGTCAGAAACTGCTGGAGGATGACCACTGTCAATACGGCAAGCAACTGACCGCCGATCAGGGTGACGTACTGGAACGAGGCATAAAAACCGCGCTGCCCGCGCAAGGCCACTTCACTCATGTAAGTGGCCGTGGTGCCATATTCACCGCCCACCGACAGGCCTTGAAGCAGGCGCGCCATGAGCAGCAAGGCCGGTGCCCAGGCACCGATCGAAGCGTAGGTTGGCAAGCAAGCGATGATCAGCGATCCCGCGCACATCATGGTGACCGATATCAGCATGGAGTTCTTGCGGCCATGCTTGTCCGCCACACGGCCAAACAACCAGCCGCCAATCGGGCGCATCAGAAAACCAGCAGCAAACACGCCTGCGGTGTTGAGCAACTGTACCGTCGGATCATCGGAAGGAAAAAAGGCAGGTGCGAAATAGATCGCGCAGAAGGCGTAGATATAAAAGTCGAACCATTCGACCAGGTTGCCGGATGAAGCACCGACAATGGCGAAAATTCTTTTGCTTCGCTCCTCGCCGGTGTAATGCGGTGCTTTTGATGTTGTAGTCATTATTTTCCCCAAGCAGAACTGTCCATAAGAAACAATCTGTAACACCGTCTTTAATCGAGCACAATAAGTCAGAGCAATTCAGCCACCAGGAAAAATCGGCAGGGTTGAACATCCAGTGCCCGGACGAACAACAACCCGGATCATCGGCCCGCCTTTTCGTGGAGGCAGACAAACGATCCGGGTTGCTGGACAACAGGTTGAAACGGGAGCGCTTACCGCTCGATGGCCAGCGCAAGGCCCTGCCCTACGCCGACGCACATGGTTGCCAGGCCTTTGCGCCCCCCGGTTTTTTCCAGGTGGTGCAACGCCGTCAGCACCAGCCGCGCGCCGCTCATGCCCAGTGGATGGCCGAGCGCAATAGCCCCGCCGTTCGGGTTGACCTGCGGTGCGTCGTCCGCCAGGCCCAGTTCGCGCAGAACTGCCAGACCCTGGCTGGCGAAGGCTTCGTTGAGCTCGATGACGTCGAAATCAGTAACCGCCAGACCCAGCCGCTCGACCAGCTTGCGTACCGCAGGCACCGGGCCGATGCCCATCACCCGAGGCGCAACCGCCGCGCTGGCCATGCCCAACACACGGGCGCGTGGCGTCAGGCCGTGCTTTTTAACAGCGTCGGCCGAAGCCAGAATCAATGCAGCAGCCCCGTCGTTGACCCCGGAGGCATTACCTGCGGTGACAGTTTTGTCCGCGCCGTTGACCGGCTTGAGTTTGCTCAGGGTTTCCAGGCTGGTATCACTGCGCGGATGCTCATCCCTGTCAACGATGGTTTCGCCTTTTTTGTGCGCAACCCGTACCGGCACAATCTCTTCCTCGAAAAAGCCCGCAGCCTGGGCAACGGCAGTGCGCTGCTGGCTGCGCAGGGCGAAAGCGTCCTGATCGGCTCGAGAAATCCTGAAGTCGGTTGCAACGTTGTCGCCTGTCTCGGGCATTGAGTCCACGCCGTACTGTGCTTTCATCGCCGGATTGATGAAGCGCCAGCCAATGGTGGTGTCTTCCAACTTCATGTTGCGCGAGAACGCTGCATCAGCCTTGCCCATCACGAACGGTGCACGGGACATCGATTCGACGCCACCGGCAATCGCCAGCTCGATCTCGCCGGAAGCGATGGCACGGAACGCGGTGCCGATGGCGTCCATCCCGGAAGCACACAGGCGATTGAGAGTCACCCCCGGCACGCTCTCCGGCAGCCCCGCCAACAGCGCAGCCATGCGCGCAACGTTGCGGTTGTCCTCACCGGCCTGGTTGGCACAGCCGAAGAACACTTCGTCGATCTCTTCCCAGTTGACTGATGGGTTGCGCTCCATCAGTGCCTTGATCGGCACAGCGGCCAGGTCGTCGGCACGCACCGAAGACAGCCCCCCGCCAAAGCGACCGATGGGTGTGCGAATCGCATCGCAAATAAATACTTCACGCATCACGCTTCTCCTGCAACCTGACCATGAGCGGCGGCAGTCCGGGCTTCCAGATCACGCAGCGCCGTCAGCTCGACCTCGGTAGGCTCTTCGGAAACGACCACCGTGTCGGCAAAGCGGATCTCCCAGCCCGTGGCAGCAATCACCTGCTCGCGGGTCACGCCAGGGTGCAGCGTGGTCACAACGAACTCGTTGGTGTCAGCTTCCGGCTCCATGATGCACAGGTCGGTAATGATCCCCACCGGGCCGGCACCGGGCAGCCCCAGGCGCTTGCGCGAATCGCCGCCCTCGCCGTGGCCGACCGAGGTAATGAAGTCCAGCTTGTTGACGAACGAACGCCCCGACTGCTTGAGAATGATCAGCACTGACTTGGCCGAACCGGCGATTTCCGGCGCGCCACCGGCACCCGGCAAGCGCACTTTGGGATGATGATAATCACCGACAACGGTGGTGTTGATGTTGCCGAAACGGTCCACCTGCGCTGCGCCGAGAAAGCCGACGTCGACGCGCCCGCCCTGCAGCCAGTAACGAAAGATTTCGCTGGTGGATACCACCGTGTCGGCGGTTTCCGCCAACTCGCCATCGCCAATCGACAGCGGCAACACGGTAGGTTTGGCACCAATCGGGCCGGACTCGTAGATCAGCACCACGTCAGGTGCTGATGCCAGACGCGCCAGGTTCGCAGCCTTGGAGGGCAGACCGATGCCAACGAAGCACACCGAGCCATTACGCAGACGACGGGCTGCTGCAACGGTCATCATTTCACTGGTGGAGTAAGTCATTATTTGGCCTCCGAAGCGCGAGACAGCTTGCTCTGGAATTCACTGAAATCTGCGGTGCCGTGGATATATTCGTCAATCCACGCGGTGAAGGTTTCACGGTCCCGGGCAATCGGGTCCCAGGCCTGGTAGAACGGGTTGTCACGCTCGTAATAGCCGTGCGCATAGGAGGGGTGAGCACCACCGGGCACCAGGCACACGGCGCTCAATGCCCAAGTCGGCAGTACACAGGAATTCATCGGCGCTTGCAGGTCATCGACAATTTCTTCCACCGTCACAATGCATCGCTTCGCAGCCAGCGCGGCCTCTTTCTGCGCGCCGAGAATCCCCCACAGCAGCACGTTGCCTTTGCGGTCGGCTTTCTGCGCATGGATAACAGTCACATCCGGGCGTACCGATGGCACAGCCGCCAGCACCTCACCGGTAAACGGGCAGGTTACCGTCTTGATCAGCGGGTTGACCTTGGGCAGGTCGGACCCGGCGTAGGCGCGCAGCACTGCGAACGGCAGGCCCGACGCACCAGCCACGTAGGCGTTGGCGAGGTCGGCATGGCTGTGCTCTTCGATTTCCATCGCGCGCGGCCATTGCTTTTCAACCGCATCACGCAGACGGTGTAGAGAACCGACGCCGGGGTTGCCGCCCCACGAAAAAATCAGACGCTTCGCACAACCGGCACCGATCAACTGGTCGTAGATCAGGTCAGGCGTCATGCGCACAAGGGTCAGGTCTTTTTTACCCTGACGGATAATTTCATGACCAGCGGCCGTGGGGATCAAATGCGTGAAGCCTTCCAACGCAACGATGTCGCCATCGTTGACCAGTTGCTTCACCGCATCGCGTAGAGAAAGAATGTCTGCCATGAGGTGCTCCGAACCCAACATCACGTTCAATGAACAGCGCGAAGACCTGCGCCGGAATGAAAATGAGGTTATGCCTGAGCAGACAGGCAGACAATCCGATAATCGACTAACCGTTCGGTAACCGAACAAATTCAGCTAACTAACAATCGCTCACGAGCTTGGATAACCAAGCCCGTTTAACCATACCCAAGCAAACAAGGTCAGGTAAACAGCTGCGTACTCAGGTCGCGACTGGCGTCGAGCATGATCGGCAGAAAGCGCTGTTCCAGCTCGCTGCGTGCCACGCGCCCGGCGCTGGTACTGACATTCAGCGCAGCCAGCACCTGACCCGAAGCATCATAGACCGGCACGGCAATCGAGCGCAGCCCCTGTTCCAGTTCCTGATCGACAATACACCAGCCTTGTTGACGAACCAGTTGCAGACACTCGAGCAGCGCTTCCGGCGTGCGAATGGTACGGCTGGTCTTGGGCTGCAGATCGACATGATCAAGGTATTCATGCAACGACACATCATCCAGCGCGGCCAGCAGAATTCGGCCCATGGACGTGCAATATGCCGGAAGGCGGCCGCCCACCGAGAGGTCGACCGAGATCAATCGCTGCGTGGTCGCCGAGCGCGCTATATAAAGGATGTCGTCACCTTCCAGCGTGGCCATGTTGCATGCCTCGTGCAACTGATCGCTCATACGGTCCAGATACGGCTGCGAAGAGGTCGCCAGAGGCGTCGATGACAGATAGGCGTGGCCCAGGGTCAGCACTTTGGGCAGCAGCGAGTACGTACGACCATCGGTGGTCGCGTAACCCAGTTTGATCAACGTATGCAGACAGCGGCGCACTGCCGCCCGGGGAATTTCCGTCCGGTGGCTGATCTGTGCAATGGTCAGGTGCCGCTTGCGCTCCTGAAAAGCATGAATAACGGCAAGCCCGCGCGCCAGCGAAGTCATGAAATCCGGGTCGCCGGTCAGCGCCTGAATGCGCTTTGCGGGTGACGCCACGATGGGCGGTGCCAATGAGGCAAAAGATTTACGCAGTTCATCGTTCATTGACACACCCTCTGTAACTCCCTTCAGCCCCTGTGGAGCGCAGGTTTCAGGTCTATTGGAAGCAGTGAAGACAGCCTCTGCTTGTGCGATTATCGAACAGGTGGCCGATAATCGCAATTGACCCGCCGTAAATATACTTATACCTTTACCTCTGCCACGAAGTGACTTCTTGGAAATTACTGGTCAGGTACCCACTGAGAAGTCCAAGGCAGCGGCCTTGCTCACCAAGCAAGGCCGTTTTCATTGCGGCAGCGCCTGCTGCGCATGAACACGCCCCGCCTGTCGAACCCCCGCATCACAACTCCAGATATCGTGCATATAAACTCTCTGAATTCCATCGTCAGGGTTTTGTCACCAGGTGTGTAAAATTTGTTTTATAAAAGTTCCGTCATATAAATGGCTCACTAAAACTTCGGAACAATCGTACAAAAAAACCAGACCTGTGAACTTATTCAACCTCTGTTGTTGACGTAACAGAACTTCTTGGAGATAGTATCCATCAGTGGGTTGGCAACACCCTCGCAAACGATTGATCCGTTCACCCGATTTCTGCCTCGATTATCCCGTCGAAGCGCTGTCACGGTGCACCATCGCCGCGCGATCAAAGGGAAGCCTGCCAGCGCAAGCCTTGCGCTTGAAATCACACACATGTCGCTACGACAGCTGTTTCTCTGATGTACGTAGCCGTAGGCAATAACAGGATGCTCCGCAACCTCTTCGGGTAATGGCCCGAGCAGGTCTCTGGCTGTATCTGGTATACAGTCCGAATGGCGTGAACATACTTGCATTGTTTTGCGTCATCACCAGAACTCAATCGACTCGATCAGGTATTACAGTGACTAAAGATGAACTGCGCGCGGAACTTGAGCGCCAGGAACAACGTTACAAGGATGTCTACGGCGGTGAAATCACCACCTACGCCGCGCAACCGGAACCGGAACGCAAGCCCTGGCGCAAAAGAGCCAGCCTGCTGGACCAGGCGTTCAAGCAAGAATTGCAAAAAATGGAAGAAGGCCTGAAAGAAGAGCCGTGACATCGCGGGTCTC
This sequence comes from Pseudomonas meliae, assembly GCF_001400515.1. Taxonomy (NCBI): domain Bacteria; kingdom Pseudomonadati; phylum Pseudomonadota; class Gammaproteobacteria; order Pseudomonadales; family Pseudomonadaceae; genus Pseudomonas; species Pseudomonas meliae. The sequence continues at coordinate 14,251 of NZ_LJQT01000293.1, forward strand.
ATGATCCCCGACTGCTCATCTCTGCCTTCCTGCCCCTGGAATTACCCGCCTTACAGCCTCATTGAGTATTCAACGGGGCGGCGCTCATGCGTCTTTTTTTTGGTTTGAGGCGACACCTCGCAGTGACGACAAGTCGTTCGGTATTTTTTCTGTCATAATCGCGCCCCCTTCAGACCCGGTCAGAAAACCTACATGATCGATTTATTCAGCGGGCTTGATGCCTGGGTGCTTGTGAGCCTTTTGCTCGCCCTGGCTTTTGTCCTCACCTTCGAGTTCATCAACGGCTTTCATGACACCGCCAACGCGGTGGCGACAGTCATTTACACCAAAGCCATGCCGCCTCATCTGGCCGTGTTCTTCTCTGGTGTATTCAACTTCCTCGGCGTGCTGCTGGGCGGTGTGGGTGTTGCCTACGCAATCGTCCATCTGCTGCCGGTCGAACTGCTCATCAACGTCAACACCGGACATGGCCTGGCCATGGTGTTCTCGCTGCTGGCGGCGGCCATTACCTGGAACCTCGGTACCTGGTACTTCGGCATCCCGGCCTCCAGCTCGCACACCTTGATCGGTTCGATACTCGGTGTCGGTCTGGCCAATGCACTGATCAACGGCATCCCGTTGGCCGACGGCGTCAACTGGCAGAAAGCGATCGACATTGGCGCTTCGCTGGTGTTCTCGCCGCTGGCCGGCTTCATCGTTGCAGGCCTGGTGCTGGTTGCGCTGAAATGGTGGCGCCCGCAGTCGAAGATGCATAAAACCCCGGACCAGCGTCGCAAGCTGGACGACAAAAAGCACCCGCCATTCTGGAACCGCCTGGTGCTGGTCATTTCCGCAATGGCGGTCAGCTTCGTACATGGTTCGAACGACGGCCAGAAAGGCATCGGCCTGATCATGCTGGTGTTGATCGGCATCGTGCCCAGCCAGTTTGTATTGGACCTGACCAGCACGACCTACCAGATCGAACGCACCCGCGATGCTACCCAGCATCTGAGCCAGTTCTATCAACGCAACAGCAGCACGCTGGGCGAATATCTGGCCATGGGCAAAGCTGAAAAAGGCGACCTGCCGTCCAGCTCTGCCTGTAATCCAAAGCAGACCGAACCCACCATCGACGCGCTGCTCGACCGCCTCAAAGGCGTCTCCGACTACCACTCGCTGGCTCCTGAAAGCCGCATCGAAGTGCGCCGCTATCTCTTGTGCCTGGACGACACGGCCCGCAAGGTCGGCAAACTTCCAGACCTGTCAGCGCGTGAAAAATCCGATCTGGAGAAACTTCGCAAGGACCTGACCACCACCACAGAATACGCACCGTTCTGGGTAATTCTGGCGGTCGCACTGGCACTGGGCATCGGCACCATGGTTGGCTGGAAACGCGTGGTACTGACGATCGGCGAGAAGATCGGCAAGCAAGGCATGACTTACGCACAGGGCATGTCGGCGCAAATCACCACCGCCTGCGCAATCGGTCTGGCTAACGTGTTCAGTCTGCCGGTTTCCACCACCCACATCCTGTCATCAGGCGTTGCCGGGACCATGGTAGCCAACAAGAGCGGCCTGCAAGGCGGAACGGTTCGCACCATCCTGCTGGCCTGGGTGCTGACCCTGCCTGCAACGGTCGCCTTGTCCGCAGCGCTGTTCTGGCTGGCCTCCAAGGCACTGTCCTGACTCAGAGCCCTTCAGGTGGTGCAGCCTTGCACTGCCTGAAGGGCTTGATTCACCCCTCTCCCTCCACACCTTTCTCGACAAGCCTTTCAGCGGGCATTTCCGATTGCTGCAACTCACGCCATAGCGCTGCTGCACCGTCGAAATCGGCACCGTTTTCCGGAGTCAGGGCGGCGGGGTCATAGCGGCTGAGACAGCCCTCGCCAAGCGTGGCGGGAGCGGTGGATGTGGCTTTTTCGAAAGGATCGGTCATTGGCTGTCACCCTGAGCGTTGCACCATTGCCGACGAGCCAGGTCGGGAGCGCGACAGGCGCACTCCCGAAAAGATAGATCAGTCGCAGACGACTGTCTTGTTGTCGTGTACCAGAACACGGTCTTCCAGATGAGCGCGCAGGCCGCGGGCCAATACCATCTTTTCCACGTCGCGACCGAAGCGCACCATGTTTTCGATGCTGTCGCGATGGCTGACGCGCACCACATCCTGCTCGATGATCGGGCCGGCATCGAGCTCTTCGGTCACATAGTGACAGGTCGCGCCAATCAGCTTGACGCCACGCAACGACGCCTGATGATAAGGCTTGGCGCCGACGAAGGATGGCAGGAAGCTGTGGTGAATGTTGATCACCTGATGGGCATATTCACGGCACAGCTGTGGCGGCAGAATTTGCATGTAACGCGCAAGGACCACAACGTCCGCCTGATGATGCCCGACCAGACGCGAGACTTCGGCAAATGCAGGCTCCTTGTCTTTCGGGTCCACCGGGACATGGTAATAAGGAATGTCATGCCACTCGACCATGCTGCGCAGGTCCTGATGGTTTGAAATCACACAGGCTATGTCACAGTCGAGTTCGTCGCTGTGCCAACGGTGCAGCAGATCGGCCAGACAGTGCGATTCGCGGCTTGCCATGAGCACGACGCGCTTCTTCTGCGCCGAGTCGGTGATGCGCCAGTCCATCGAAAACTCTTCCGCGATCGGCGTGAACGCTTCACGGAACCCGTCCAGGTCAAAAGGCAGGGTGTCGGCACGTATTTCGTGACGCATGAAAAACCAGCCGCTGAGATTGTCCGAATGATGACTCGCTTCGGTGATCCAGCCGTTATGGGACGCCAGAAAGTTACTGACTTTGGCAACGATGCCTACACGGTCCGGGCAAGCAATCACCAGACGAAAAGTGCGCATTGGGGGAAACTCCAGAACTTCGCAAAGCCGCTATTCTAGCGGCTGCGCAGCAAAACTGCAGTATCTTTGCTGCCTGAATGTGCAGGCAGAAAAGGACACCGCCCAGGCAAAAGATTGCACCGTGCCAGTATCGACTTTTACCACCCGCGACGCCTAAGGATTCTCCGATCA
>NZ_LJQT01000016.1:0-3755 GCF_001400515.1 Pseudomonas meliae
GTTCAGCGTCTCCCTAAGTCGGTTGGCCGTTCCATTGTTCCTTGCCCTCCTGCAACCTCTTTTTTCGGTTTTTTTGATCCAAGTCAATAGCGAGAAAAACTGGCCCACTGCTGGTGGAACCTAATCGCTGGAGAGGCCTACTAATGATTGTCTTGCTTAAGAGATGCAAATATTAAAATTCAAATCAACCTGTTGATTATTATTTATGGCTTTCTAATGGCAAACCAGTATCGGCGCTAAAATTACGGAAAACCCCAATACAGAAAAGTATATGGGTATCACAGCAAGAATAATACAAAATTATTTTAACATCTCAGAGAGATTTTCTGACAGAATTGCCATCAACTAGGAGGAATATATGTGGAATTTTAATAACTGGAGCAAAAGCTTGGACGCTTATCAGAGACTCCAGGAAACGCAAAGTAAACTTCATGAGTTTCTTTCTTCTGATACAACATCCTCAGTCCAACCCGATGGGGGGGGCGCGCACGACCTGCCGCAAAGACAGCGATATTCTATTCAGCAAGCTGAGTCTCAGGGCAGGCGGCTCGTAGATCAAGCAGAACTACAAACGCAGGTTGAGCGCCGCTTTTCAAAAAAGTCTGAGACAAGATATGTAACGGAGGTTCAATTTGTTCCAGATCACCTTGAGGATACTGAGTATCGATACAGCTCTAGAAAAGTCCCCTATTGTGAGGATATAGCACTCATTGAAAGATTTTGCGAGGGTGCTCTGCTAGGTGGTAGCAACTCTAACACCGTGGACTTTTATAAAAATCAGTTGATCTCTATTAGTGACTATCTTCAGCGACAGCACATGCCAGCGATTAACGCACGTTTATTCTCTGATAGTCTTGAAAGCGATTTAAAACAGTATGCGTTTCAAAACAATCGCAGTGATACGCTGGCAATTATAGGTCACTTACGACGTATTGAATCTAACAAACACGGGGTTAGTGCTATTCTGCCTTTCAAAACAAAAAGTTCAGATTTAGACGAATGGTTAATCGATCAAGTGTTTTCCGACGAAAACCAGACTACTTCCTCATATAGATCAACTTTGCGCGCGCTCAGTCATTGGCTCGCAGCACAAGAAAAGCCGGGGCTGTGTGATCCGGACTATCTCCATTCCCATGAATTGACGGGAGATGTGCTGAAGTTCAGCTGTTTGCCAGGCCGTCACCAATGTAGCGCGGCGTTGCAACACATGCGAAACTATGACCTTGGTAGTAAAGTTCGCCTAAAGAAGCAACGTGATACCCGTAATATCCCAGACGAGGACCAAACGTTAATCTCGCACTACCAAAAAATTGCTAACGATGCCTTGGTAATAAAAAATAGTAAAGCCGGAAAAAAAACGAATCGTGATCCTCATGGAAGAACGAGCGTTGACAAGTACGCGTCTGTACTACGCTCATTCAGCGCGTGGCTTAAGGAGGAGGGAAAAGGAAGCTTGTCAACTCTTCTTCACGATCCAGAGTTGGATACGTATAGGGATTTATGGACGCACAACAAAAGCTCTTCTAATGCCAAAACGGTTGTAACCCTGCTAATGAAATTGCGTGAAATATTTCCACCCTTCTCAGTAGAAGCGGTACAAGAACCTAGTCACTCCTCTTTTACGTTGCCAAATTCAGAGTGGTCAGGCTGGGGCTGGAATCCAGATACGCCGCAATACCCCCCTCAAAGTCCAGCTTCGACCTTCAACGGACTCTCCTCCCTGAGTGATTACGGCCGCGAATTCGACCTCAATACGCCCCAGCAAGAGCAGCCGTGGAGCACCTATGGGGACTATGGCACTCAGGCTACAATGGAGCACTCGGCCCTGCCCCCCATGAGTCCCGAGAGGATCGATGTGGACAATCTGCCGTTTCCCCAGGACGTCGAAGACCCCGAGCTGCCTCAAGTGACTGAGACTTCGTGGCTGCTAGACGGACATTTGCACGCCTACACCAACGACCTAGCTCGCCGATTGCAAGAGGAGTCCAATGCCCATTTACTCCACTTTGCCGACTCGCAAATAGTCACTATGCTGAACTCCGAGGATGAAGCACAGAGAAACGTTGCGTTGCGCCGTCTAGTCGGAGACGCAGTCAACCCTGCCCCACCCATCGCGTTCATGCCCATCAACCGAGATAACGTCCATTGGTCGCTTCTCGTCGTCGACCGTCGAGATAACCACTCGCCTGCAGCCTACCATTACGATTCCATGGGAACTCCGCATCCACATCAGCACTGGCATGCCCAAATGGCAGCCTGGCGCCTGGGCCTTGATGCTTCGCAAGTCTATAAAATGCCCACCGCCATACAGCCGGACGGTTATTCTTGCGGCGATCATGTGCTGACCGGTATAGAGGTGTTGGCTCATAGGGTGATCGACGGCATGTTCGATTACGCGGGCGGCAAGGACCTGAGCGATATCAAGCCAGACCGCGACTTCATCAGGGATCGTCTTGCCCCAGCGGATCAAGCGCCAGCAGAAAGCAGCGTCAGGTCAGTTCCCGAGCCGCCCGTCGAACAGAAGAAAAAGAAAAGCAAGTGGTGGAAGTTGTAGCGGCTTGATGTATAGGAATTTCAAAGTTTCTATACAGGGCAATCGTCCCCAAAAGTCACCTCTGCGTGATGCCGATGTGGCGTTGAGGCTGGTGAAACGCTTTTCTCACGCCACATCGGCGTCTAAAAACGGGGCCATTGCGACGTTCTGTGTAGTGGTCAACTGATCCCGGACACGACGTTAAGGTTGAGCGGGCGCCAGTCCACCTTTGAACTGGTGTGGTCGAATCCAGTTGTAACGATGCATCAGATAATGACTGATATCCCGCTGAGCCCCTTGGGCTGTCGTGTAGCCCACACAGTCGGTATCCACTCAGCTTTCAAACTGAGGAATACACTCTCCATCGGCGAGTTGTCATAGCAATTACCTCGGCGACTCATGCTCTGGCGTATGCGGTATCGCCAAAGCCGCTGGCGAAACTGTCGGCTCCCATATTGGGTGTCCTGGTCTGAGTGAAACAGCAGGTCCTGAGGCTTCTACATCGTAGCCACAGTCATCGATAAATTCAGTGACTTTTTGATACAGATCAATAATAGCTATCAGGCTTGACTGATCATTGAACTAAATCTCTGAATATGCAATTAAAAACCCACATTTCTGGAAATGTGAAAAAGTTTTTAAATATGGTAGCTAGAAACCTGTAATCCATTTTAAAGCGCAGCAAAAGATGAGTGTAAGAGAGGCTGTTGTAGTCCTTTTTTCAAAATCCATAGGCTCTCCAATTTTAGAGGTTACTATGCAAACCTATAAATACTACCCCAAGAATCTGCCTGCCATTGGCACCGTTCTGCTGACGACTTATGGCTTGTTCGCCCATAAAAACGAGATCCCCAAATCTCATGTGACTGATGTTTTAAAAATTTGCAAAAAACTCACCGATGGTTTCGATGACGAGATGCATCATTTAAGCGCTCTTATGCTGATGATTGCTGACGCTCCAGTGGAACCTTTGCTCAACGCATCTGTCGCTCACAAAGGCTCCATCATCGGATTTACTTCTCTTGGCTACCTTCTATCCTATGGATCTATTAGTGAAACGGCTAAGAGCATCATCCAGACAGGTAATGGTGTTTTTCTCGTGGAGCTAAGTGGTAATATTGACAACCCTACAGCTGATCTCAAAGTTTTCAACTCTTGGTCTCAGTATCAAAAATTCCTCAAATGGGGATGGGGAAGTTGCACCTAAGGAGACGCTGAACAA
>NZ_LJQT01000370.1:0-1889 GCF_001400515.1 Pseudomonas meliae
TTTGCAGCGCCTCCCTAACTAAGCTAGTTAGGACTTACAGCTCGTGTGCGCTATAACCCACCCGTGTGGGGCCGTTGAATCTGCGGGGGCAACTACCATTTCATATCTGCAGGTGTGGTCCCCAGGAGCAGTAGCAATTACCGTCGCTGCAGTAGCTGTTTTCCTTAAAATACGAACGTCAACAGCCTCCTGATCAACGTTATAGAACTGTGCAGTTATGTTAGCTGCTACAGGTCCGGGCTCCCGTTTTTCTCCAGCCGCAACGACCGTTGCTAGTAGCAACAAAACTACCCCTCCCCCTACCTTGATAACTCGAATCATCCTGTATCCCCTCGTGAGCGTTAATTAGTTTAAGAAATTGCTCTTTGCCGGCTGACAAACAGAGCAGGTACGCCTATTATACATACATACATACATACATACGTACGTATGTATGTGCGACATTATTCGGGGCGGCTACCCCATTTCTAGGAGCAAGCGATGGAACTGAAAATCTCATGCAGTAATGTTTCCCAGGCACTGGCTGAGTTGGAACCTGGTGAGGCACTGGTTGTGCCCTGTAACGGCAAAACTACCCAGTCCACTCAGTCGAGCATCGGGTCGATGCTTGCGCGCCGTAAGCTCGCCAGCGCGATGTTCAGTCAGAACAAAGCCCTGATTGTTCGTGATGAGTTTTCACTGCCCATTCCGGTGATTATCGTCACGCGGCGCGCTGCACAATTGGCCGGAACAGAGTGAGGTGGAGTCATGAATGCTCATCGTTCCGTTTTTCTACAGGGTGCCCAGGACATCAAGACCGCATACGCCCTCCTGCTACAGGCCCGGTCTGATAGGGCTTGCCAATTTAGCGTGGTGGTCATGATCGATCGTGTGGTCTGTACCGTCCCAATCGTTCAAGGCCACATCGACATCGATCGAGCAATACCGGTCCAAGCAAGCGGCGATACCTTCACCCGTAGTGTCAATTGCCCTTTCATCATCCTTTAAAAGGAAGGCGCCCCTTTGGGCGCCTTGTACCTGGACATAGGGTGTCGATTCAACACAACCATTCCTGTCGGATGGACGTTAAATTCGAGATAGCTCGACTCGTAGTCAGCTTTGGTAGCACCGTCAAAAACGGAATCGGCTAACCATGCAGCCATCGCAGTTTGAATGGCATGCCGATCCATCGCAGCCTGATCATTTTCATTCATTGCTTTGGCGACCTCGCCGGCCCAGAACGGGACTGCGCCCTGGGCGAAGGACTTGCCCTTTTCCAGAATCATTTCCCGTCTCGACTCAGCGACAGCTACCAATCCGTTCAGATCTATTTCCGTCTGGAAGAGGGCTATTTCTTGCTGCTCGGTATCGAAGAACTTGAATTGAAGAATCACACGCTTGCTCCAAATGAACGAGAGGGCCGTAGCCCCCTCGTGGTGTTTAAGCCGGCCGCGGGGCCCGGGGTTTCACTGCTGGTGGTGCTTCTTTCCAGTGAATGCCGTGCTCAGCCTGGCGCTGTCTGATCACCTCTGAGTGTCTCATCACCCCCACCGTTTTATCGATGCTTTTGCCCGCCTCATCGAAGCTGGTGAACACACCTTTAGACTCGCGCTCACCATCGACAGGCTTGCTTGGGATACCGGTGCTGTACGGAATGTGCGTGGCGGTGCGCACCTGGAAAACTTCGAACTTGTCGCCCGGGCCTTCGGTGTTGTGAAAGACGTCGAGCCGCTTTCCGTGAACAAGCCGACCAGGTTCACCCCGATCGTTTAGTTTTGAAGCCTCAGACGTATGGTCGAATTCTCGGGATTTAAAAATCGTGGCGCCGGCGATAACACGTTCCCTTAGCCTTTCATCACCTTCAGCAGGGGCTGCAGGTAACTTTTCCACGTTGGGGTTCTAATCACAAA
>NZ_LJQT01000398.1:0-127 GCF_001400515.1 Pseudomonas meliae
TCTGTCGTGCACACGGACGGCACGGCGTAGAACAACTGGGAATGGCCGCTCTTGCGATTGCGCACCATCAGGTTAGGCGCGGGCAACCCGGCATCGTCCCAGGCCAGGGCGTTGGCATGGTCCAGGT
>NZ_LJQT01000398.1:214-2549 GCF_001400515.1 Pseudomonas meliae
AGCAATAACCGGTTGAGCGCGGTGCCTTCTTCGAAAAAGCGGGCAGGCGGCAGGTGGGTGCTGATGGCCATCGGATCGGCGTTGGCCGTGAGCGGGGAGGCGAGGGAAAGGCTGAGCGCGTGGTCGAGGCTCATGCTTCACCGCCCTGGCCAGAAAGTTGGCCAACGGCGTGAAAAGGTGTGACACAAGGGGTCAGCTGGGGGGGCAGGGTGCGGTCATCGAGGTCGCACAGCCGATGAAGAATCTTTTCCATAAGTCCACCGTTCAGCGGTGAACTGAAGGCTTCACTTTTGACGACTTGCACAAAGCCGCAGTGAACGCCATAATCAGCTCACGTTATGTGTGTTGAACAGAACAGGTAATCCGAAACCAAAACGGCCTGTTCAAGATTTTCCAAAAAGCCCCGGCGCCAACCGGGGCTTTTTGGTTTCTGCTATTCGTGAATCTACATCGTCGCTTTCCTGCAAATAAAACTGTGCCGGATAGTAACATGGGACCTCCGCTTTTCGCCCTACAAAATCCGCTGCTTTCAACGAGCTAGGGGTTGTAAGCCGGAACCGCCGAAATTTCCGCCACCCGTCCCGAGCGATCACTCGGCAAGTTGCTTGATACGTCCGGCAAGGCGTGCGAACGCTTCGTTCACATACTCCAACGCTTTGGGGTCAGTGCCCGTCGCGCGTAAAAAGTCTTTAAGCTGTCCAGATCGGATAGCCATTGGCGGTGCAGGCTGCCCAGCTCGTTGTCGTGTGGCTGGAAGACTTGCAGGTTGCCGCTGTAACCAGCAGTTGAGCTACCCGTGGCTTGTGCTCTTCGGAGAACTCGGCCAAGCCGTCATATGGGACGGGATGGGGCAGTACGCCGAAATTTTGTCACGACCCTCTAGTGTGCTCGATGAGTGCAGTGGGACATTGCGGGGACAACGCGGCCTGTGAAGGCTTCTTCGGTCTGCTCAAACGCGAGCGGATCAGGCGACAGATCTATCCCACCAAGGACGCCGCACGCGCCGAGGTATTCGACTACATCGAGATGTTCCACAACCCCAACCGCCGCCACGGTTCAACTGGTGACCTGTCACCTGTAGAGTTTGAACGGCGCTACGCGCAACGAGGGTCTTGAGTGTCTAAGGAACTCTGGGCGTATCAAGAAGCAGTGGTTCACTACCTACCAACGAGGGAGCACTTTAATGGGTGACAAGACCGACAAGAACACAATCGCCTGGCTGGCTCAACCGGAGGAACATGATTATCCGGCTGCGCAGTCCTATCTCAATCTGCTGTATGACGACGCCCACTGCGCCAAGCTGGTGCGTAAGCTGCACGCGGCACCCATGTCGGCCTTCAAGGCCAAGGACATCCTGCGCGCCAGCGGCCTCTCGCCGCTAGGAATGAGCAATGCACACGTGGAAAGGGACCTCAAAAAAATCCAGTCCGGCACCGCTCTGTCACCGCTGCTGCTGGTGCGCCAGGAAGGCCAGCGCACCGTAGTTGCCGACGGCTACCACCGTTTGTGCGCCGTCTATAGCTTCGACGAGGACGCTTCTATCCCTTGCAAGATCGTGTGAGCCGACCCTCTACCTGGCCCAGCTGCACGGTTGTCAGGCACGTACCCCATCATGTGATTGATGATGGAATGGGCCTCACTGACACCTTGGGTGGCAAGCTGTTTCATATGCTGGTCGATCTTCGTGGCCAGTCGGCGAAATTCGTTCATTCTCATGTCCGTCACAAAAGACGCGCTGATTGCCCTTGGACAGAGAGAAGTGTCACCGCCTTCTTATCGAAGGAAACGAAGGTTTCCCCACCAAGCCAATTACCTTCGTAGGCAATGACGCCATCGGCAAAGTCACCGCCTGCGTCGAGCACCAGCAAACCGGCCTCCACGGCGGGCCGGTTCACTTCCACGTTGGCGGCGTCCAGTAGCGCCCGGATCGCGTCGGCCGCGTCAGATTGCTGGAAGCCATAGACGCGCATCAGCACCCAAACAAATTCGCATAGGCACGGCAGCGCGACCGCGATCAACTCAGCATCGGTCAAGACTGCGGCGGCAACGTCCGCTTGTGCGGGATCGTCACGCACAACAGCACGCACAAGGACGTTGGTATCGACTGCGACCTTCATTGCTTGCCTGCCCATCCTTGTGCAGCCGCCTCGTTGATTTCTTCGATGGTGGCAACCTTCTGCGTCTTACCCGCGAGCAGGCCGACAAAGCTGGCTATCGTCCCTGCGGGCCGTGCCGCCTTGAGTACTCCCCGACCATCTGGCAGCAAGTCAAGCTCGATCTTGTCGCCTGGCCTAATGCCGAGGTGTTGCAGTACGTCCTTCCGAAACGTCACTTG
>NZ_LJQT01000046.1:0-3044 GCF_001400515.1 Pseudomonas meliae
CCGGCTACTTCAGATCTTCCACAAAGGAACGCACCGTCTCCTCAGACTGAATAGCTAAGATCATTTGCTCGTCAAACCTTGAAGTGCGTTCCGAGCACGGTGGCCCGGAAAATCGTCACCGGCTCCTCAATCGGGGGGTTCGAAGGCGCCAGCGACAGACTTTATTTATTTCCGACAGACTTTATTTCGTAGCTTCAACCGCTTCCCCCCTGTGGATAACTCACTCCACCGTCACCGACTTCGCCAGGTTCCTCGGCTGGTCAACATCCGTCCCTTTCAACACAGCCACATAATACGAAAGCAGCTGCAACGGAATGGTGTACAGAATCGGTGCCAAGGCGTCGATGATGTGCGGCATGGCGATGACGTGAGTGCCTTCGCCGTTCTTGAGCCCAGCCAGCTCATCCGCGAACACGATCAGTTCGCCGCCGCGGGCGCGTACTTCCTGCAGGTTGGATTTGAGTTTCTCCAGCAGCTCGTTGTTAGGCGCGACGGTGACGACCGGCATGTCGGCATCGACCAGCGCCAGCGGGCCGTGTTTCAGCTCGCCAGCCGGATAGGCTTCGGCGTGGATGTAGGAGATTTCTTTGAGCTTGAGTGCGCCTTCCATTGCTACAGGGAATTGCGCACCGCGGCCGAGGAACAGGGTGTGGTGCTTCTCGGCGAACAGCTCGGCGACTTTCTCGATGGTGCCGTCCATTGCCAGGGCTTCGCCCAAACGGGTTGGCAGGCGGCGCAGTTCTTCGACCAGTTGTGCTTCAACGCCCTCCTCCAACGAACCTTTGACCTGACCGAGTGACAGGGTCAGCAATAGCAAGGCGACCAGTTGGGTGGTGAAGGCTTTGGTCGATGCCACGCCGATTTCCGGGCCAGCCTGGGTTAGCAGGGTCAGGTCGGATTCACGTACCAGTGAGCTGATGCCGACGTTGCAGATCGCCAGGCTAGCCAGAAAGCCCAGCTCCTTGGCGTTGCGCAGTGCTGCCAGCGTGTCGGCGGTTTCACCGGATTGCGAGATCGAAACGAACAAGGTGTCCGGCTGAACCACGACCTTGCGGTAGCGGAACTCGCTGGCCACTTCGACCTGGCAAGGGATGCCGGCCAGACCTTCAAGCCAGTAACGCGCGACCATGCCTGCGTGGTAGCTGGTGCCACACGCCACGATCTGAACATTGCGTACTTTGGCGAACAATTCGGCAGCCTGTGGACCAAATGCGTGGACCAGCACTTGCTGTTGCCCCAGGCGACCTTCGAGGGTGCGCTGCACGACCTTGGGTTGCTCGTGGATTTCCTTGAGCATGAAGTGACGGTATTCGCCCTTGTCAGCGGCTTCGGCGCCTTCATGGTATTGCACCACTTCACGCTCGACCGACACACCGTCGACATTCCAGATCTGCACGCTGTCACGACGGATCTCGGCAATATCGCCTTCTTCCAGGTACATGAAACGGTCGGTCACCTGACGCAGCGCCAGTTGGTCAGAGGCCAGGAAGTTTTCACCCAGGCCCATGCCGATCACCAGCGGGCTGCCACTGCGGGCGGCCAGCAGGCGATCCGGCTGCGCGGCATTGATGACCGCAAGCCCATAAGCACCGTGAAGTTCTTTCACCGCAGCCTTCAGGGCAACCGCCAGATCGGCGGTGTCCTTGAGCTTGTGGTGCAGCAGATGGACGATGACTTCAGTGTCGGTATCGGATGCGAAGACGTACCCCAGGCTTCTCAGCTGTTCACGCAGAGCTTCGTGGTTCTCGATGATGCCGTTGTGGACAACTGCCAGTTTATCGGCCGAGAAGTGTGGATGAGCGTTACGTTCACACGGAGCACCGTGCGTCGCCCAACGTGTGTGGGCGATACCCAGACGGCCGGTCAGCGGCTCGCCTGCCAGTGCCTGTTCCAGCTCACTGACCTTGCCCGAGCGACGTCGGCGCTCAAGGGTGCCTTCGTTGGTGAAAACAGCCACGCCCGCGCTGTCGTAACCGCGGTACTCAAGACGCTTGAGGCCTTCGAGCAAAATGGCCGTGATATTACGTTCAGCAACGGCGCCGACGATTCCACACATGGTTATCTCCTAGCTGACAGCAGCACAAATCAGATTGATGCCGCGGGCCTGTATCTGATCGCGAGCCTCGCTGGGCAGGCGATCATCAGTAATAAGGGTGTGGATACTGCTCCAGGGCAGCTCCAGATTGGGGATCTTGCGACCGACCTTGTCGGCCTCGACCATGACAACGACTTCCCGGGCGACTTCCGCCATGACCCGGCTCAAACCCAGCAGCTCATTAAACGTGGTGGTGCCACGAGTCAGATCGATGCCGTCGGCACCGATGAACAACTGATCGAAATCGTAGGAGCGCAGTACCTGTTCAGCGACCTGCCCCTGAAAAGACTCCGAGTGCGGATCCCATGTTCCGCCAGTCATCAACAGGACCGGTTCGTGTTCCAACTCAGTAAGGGCTCGCGCCACATGCAGTGAGTTGGTCATGACCACCAGACCAGGTTGCTGGCCCAGTTCAGGGATCAACGCAGCCGTGGTGCTGCCACTGTCGACAATAATTCTGGCGTGCTCGCGAATTCGGGAAACCGCAGCGCGGGCAATGGCCTGTTTGTAACGGGAAACCGGCTGGCTGCTTTCGCTGATCAGCTCGTGAGGAAGCGGCACTGCGCCCCCGTAACGGCGCAACAGCAAACCATTGGTTTCGAGGGCTGCCAGATCCTTTCGAATCGTAACTTCAGAAGTTTCAAAGCGTTTGGCCAAATCGTCGACGCTAACCCCACCCAGCTCATTGAGCAGGGCAAGAATGTTGTGGCGACGTTGTGGTGTATTGCGCTTCGACATGACAGCCTTAAGTTTCGTTTCGAAAGATAACGAAGGCAATCAAAACCTATTTTTTGGGCTTGGTCAAGGCCAGAGGGTTTGGCAGGGCATTTTCAATGGAGCTTGAGGAACGAGATTCCTGTAACTCTCGCTCCAGTGCTCCGCTCTCAGAAGTATGCATAGGCCAGCTGGACCAACCCGGAATGCATTTCGTGGGAGCGGACTCGTCCGC
>NZ_LJQT01000046.1:3066-28445 GCF_001400515.1 Pseudomonas meliae
GCGGACGAGTCCGCTCCCACAGAACATCATTTTTCCGGGCTGTGGATAACTCAGTCTTTCCTGATTTTTACCGGACGCTTCCAGCCTTCGATGTTGCGTTGGCGGGCGCGAGCCACGCCGAGTTGTTCAGCGGGCACGTTCTGCGTGATGGTCGAACCGGCTGCGGTCGTCGCACCATCAAAGATATCCACAGGCGCAACCAGTGAGTTGTTAGAACCAATGAACACGTCTGCACCCAACGTGGTCTTGTGCTTGTTGGTCCCATCGTAATTGCAGGTAATCGTCCCGGCACCTATGTTGGTACGTGCGCCGACCTCGGCATCGCCCATATAGGTCAGGTGGCCAACCTTGGCACCCTCGCCCAGGTTCGCATTCTTGAGTTCGACAAAGTTACCCACATGCGCTTTGGCGCCCAGCACACTGCCAGGGCGAAGGCGTGCAAACGGGCCGGCATCGCTGCCCTCGCCCAGAATTGCGCCTTCGATGTGGCTGTTGGCCTTGACGATGACACCCTTGCGCAGGGTGCTGTCCTTGATCACGCAGTTAGGGCCGATGACCACGTTGTCCTCGATGACTACCTTGCCTTCAAGGATCACGTTGATGTCTATCAGCACATCGCGGCCGACGCTGACTTCGCCGCGCACATCGAATCGCGCAGGGTCACGCAGGGTCACACCACCCGCCATCAATCGGCGGGCTTCGCGCAGCTGATAATGGCGCTCCAGCTCGGAGAGCTGTTTGCGATCATTGGCACCCTGCACTTCCATTGCGTCGTAAGGCTGCTCTGTAGCAACAATCAGCCCATCATTGACGGCCATGGCGATTACGTCTGTGAGGTAATACTCGCCTTGGGCGTTGTTGTTCGACAGCCGCCCCAGCCAGTCGGCGAGACGCTTGGCAGGCACCGCGAGAATGCCAGTGTTGCCTTCAGTGATTGCCTTCTGTGCATCGTTCGCATCCTTGTGCTCGACAATCGCGCAGACACGATTCTGCTGGTCGCGAACAATGCGACCGTAACCGGTGGGGTCGTCCAGAGTAACGGTCAACAGGCCCAGTTGCTGCGGATTGACGAGTTTGAGCAGGCGCGCAAGCGTCTCCACTTCAATCAACGGCACATCGCCATAAAGAATCAACACGGTCTCAGCCGTAAGCGCAGGCAGCGCCTGAGCAACAGCGTGTCCTGTGCCCAGTTGCTTGTCCTGCATCACGAAATTCAGGTCATCGGCTGCCAGCTGTTCACGAACAGCATCAGCGCCGTGTCCTATCACGACGTGTATTCCACTTGGGGATAACTGACGTGCGCTGTGGATAACATGACCAAGCATGGAGTTGCCAGCCACGGGATGCAGAACCTTGGGCAAGGCGGAACGCATCCGGGTACCTTGGCCAGCAGCGAGAATAACGATATCGAGAGACATGATAGGACTACCAACTGAACGGCAACCGGGCCGAAGGCGGGCTGACTTGAAAGAGGAAATCTGAAAAAAGAAAAAGGGTAGCCGAGGCTACCCTTTTTCTCAATCGCGCATCGAATGCAGCGGGGTTAGCCGCCGAACTTCTTGCGAATTTGCTGAACGGTGCGCAGCTGAGCTGCAGCCTCGGCCAGACGAGCAGTTGCAGAGCCGTAGTCGAAATCTGCGCCTTTCTCGTTCAGAGCCTTCTCGGCAGCCAGTACAGCAGCCTGAGCAGAAGCTTCATCCAGGTCGGCAGCACGTTGCACAGTATCGGCAAGCACCTTGACCATGTTCGGCTGAACCTCAAGGAAACCACCGGAGATGTAAAACACCTCGGCTTCCCCACCCTGCTTGATCAAGCGGATCGGGCCCGGCTTCAGATCAGTGATCAGCGGCGCGTGGCCTGGAGCGATACCGAGATCACCCAGGTTGCCGTGCGCAATCACCATCTCGACCAGACCGGAGAAGATTTCCCCTTCCGCGCTGACGATGTCGCAATGGACTGTCATAGCCATTTGCTTGCCTCAACCTAATTAGCGCCCGTTTCCGGGCGCCGGGATTACAGTTTCTTGGCTTTCTCGATCGCTTCTTCGATGCCGCCGACCATGTAGAACGCTTGTTCTGGCAGGTGGTCGTAGTCACCGTTGAGGATGCCTTTGAAGCCAGCAATGGTGTCTTTCAGGGAAACGTATTTACCCGAAGCACCGGTGAAGACTTCTGCCACGAAGAAAGGCTGGGACAGGAAGCGCTGGATCTTACGAGCACGGTTAACCAACTGTTTGTCGGTCTCCGACAGCTCGTCCATACCCAGAATCGCGATGATGTCTTTCAGCTCTTTGTAACGCTGCAACACATACTGAACGCCGCGAGCGGTGTCGTAGTGTTCCTGGCCAATGACGTTCGGGTCCAGCTGACGCGAAGTCGAGTCCAGTGGATCTACCGCAGGGTAGATACCCAGGGAAGCGATATCACGGGACAGTACGACGGTGGCGTCCAAGTGGGCAAACGTGGTCGCAGGCGACGGGTCAGTCAAGTCGTCCGCTGGTACGTATACGGCCTGGATCGAGGTGATCGAACCATTCTTGGTGGAAGTGATGCGCTCTTGCAGAGTGCCCATCTCTTCAGCCAGGGTCGGCTGGTAACCTACTGCGGAAGGCATACGGCCCAGCAGTGCGGATACTTCGGTACCGGCCAGGGTGTAACGATAGATGTTGTCGACGAACAGCAGAACGTCGTTACCTTCGTCACGGAACTTCTCGGCCATGGTCAGGCCGGTCAGTGCTACGCGCAGACGGTTACCCGGCGGCTCGTTCATCTGACCGTAAACCAGTGCCACTTTGTCCAGAACGTTGGAATCCTTCATCTCGTGGTAGAAGTCGTTACCCTCACGAGTACGCTCACCCACACCGGCGAACACGGAATAACCGCTGTGCTCGATGGCGATGTTACGGATCAGTTCCATCATGTTTACGGTCTTGCCGACACCGGCACCACCGAACAGACCGACTTTACCGCCCTTGGCGAACGGGCAAACCAGGTCGATAACCTTGATGCCGGTTTCCAGAAGGTCGTTGCCGCCAGCCTGCTCAGCGAAGGACGGTGCAGGACGGTGAATGCCCCAGCGCTCTTCGGTGGCAATCGGGCCAGCTTCGTCGATCGGGTTGCCCAGCACGTCCATGATCCGGCCCAGAGTCGCTTTACCGACCGGTACGGAGATGGCTGCGCCAGAGTCTGTTACTTCCAGACCACGCTTCAAGCCCTCGGTGGAGCCCATCGCAATGGTACGAACTACGCCGTCGCCCAGCTGCTGCTGAACTTCCAGGGTGGTTCCTGCCGCGCTTTGAACTTCCAGCGCGTTGTAGATACTCGGTACGCTATCGCGTGGGAATTCCACGTCGATCACGGCGCCGATGATTTGAACGATACGTCCGCTACTCATTAGCTGGTTCCTCTAATATTTGAACCGTTAAACCGCGGCAGCGCCGCCGACGATTTCCGAGATCTCTTGGGTGATCGCTGCCTGACGCGCCTTGTTGTAGATCAGCTGCAAATCGCTGATCAAATCACCGGCGTTATCTGTGGCGTTCTTCATCGCGATCATCCGCGCTGCTTGTTCAGCTGCGTTGTTCTCGACCACCGCCTGGTACACCTGCGATTCCACGTAGCGAACCATAAGGCCGTCTAGCAGCTCTTTGGCATCGGGTTCGTAGAGATAGTCCCAGTGGTGCTTGAGCCCTTGATCCGGGGTTGCCACCAGCGGAATCAATTGCTCCACTGTTGGTTGCTGGGTCATGGTGTTGATGAACTTGTTGGATACCACGGACAGGCGATCAATACGGCCATCCAGGTAGGCATCCAGCATCACCTTGACGCTGCCGATCAAGTCGTTGATCGACGGCTCTTCGCCCAGGTGGCTGATCGCAGCGACGACGTTACCGCCGAAGTTGCGGAAAAATGCCGCACCTTTGCTGCCGACCACGCACAGATCGATCTCTACACCGTTTTCACGGTTCACCGCCATGTCCTTGACCAGAGTCTTGAACAGGTTGGTATTCAATCCACCACACAGACCACGGTCACTGCTCACTACGACATAACCGACGCGCTTCACAGGGCGCTCGATCATGAACGGGTGGCGGTACTCCGGGTTGGCGTTTGCCAGATGACCAATCACCTGACGAATGCGCTCCGCGTAAGGACGGCTAGCAGCCATGCGCATTTGAGCCTTGCGCATTTTGCTGACCGCCACTTTTTCCATGGCGCTGGTGATCTTTTGCGTGCTTTTGATGCTCGCAATCTTGCTGCGAATCTCTTTTGCGCCTGCCATGTAACACCTATCAGGTTAGCAAGCGGGAGCCTTGCGGCCCCCGCTGCGGCTTACCAGGTTTGGGTGGCCTTGAACTTCTCGATGCCGTCTTTCATGCCAGAATCGATTTCGTCATTGAAGTCACCCTTCACGTTGATCTTCGCCATCAAATCGGCGTGATCGCGGTTGAAGTAAGCAATCAGCGCTTGTTCAAAGCTGCCAATCTTGGCGATTTCGACGTCAGTCAGGAACCCACGCTCAGCGGCATACAGCGACAGCGCCATGTCAGCGATCGACATTGGTGCGTATTGCTTCTGCTTCATCAGCTCGGTAACGCGCTGACCATGCTCAAGTTGCTTGCGGGTCGCCTCGTCCAGGTCAGAAGCAAACTGGGCGAATGCCGCCAGTTCACGGTACTGAGCCAGAGCGGTACGGATACCACCGGAAAGCTTCTTGATGATCTTGGTCTGAGCGGCACCACCCACACGGGATACCGAAACACCGGCGTTCACAGCCGGACGGATGCCGGAGTTGAACATGGCCGATTCCAGGAAGATCTGACCGTCGGTGATGGAAATCACGTTGGTCGGAACGAACGCGGAAACGTCGCCAGCCTGGGTTTCGATGATCGGCAGTGCGGTCAGCGAGCCGGTTTTGCCGGTCACTGCGCCATTGGTGAACTTCTCTACGTACTCTTCGGAAACACGCGATGCGCGCTCCAGCAGACGGGAGTGGAGATAGAACACGTCGCCTGGGTAAGCTTCACGGCCTGGTGGACGGCGCAGCAGCAGGGAAATCTGGCGGTAAGCCACTGCTTGCTTGGACAGATCGTCATAAACGATCAGCGCGTCTTCACCGCGGTCGCGGAAGAACTCGCCCATGGTGCAACCCGAGTACGGTGCAAGGAATTGCAGCGCAGCGGATTCGGAAGCACTTGCAGCCACGACGATGGTGTTAGCCAGTGCGCCGTTTTCTTCGAGCTTGCGAACAACGTTGGCGATGGTCGATTGCTTCTGACCGATTGCTACGTAGACGCAGAAGATGCCGCTGTTCTTCTGGTTGATGATTGCGTCGACGGCCAGAGCGGTTTTACCGATCTGACGGTCACCGATGATCAGCTCACGCTGGCCACGGCCGACAGGAATCATGGCATCGACAGCCTTGTAGCCAGTCTGTACAGGCTGGTCTACCGACTTACGCCAGATCACGCCTGGAGCAACTTTCTCGACCGCATCGGTCTCGGTGTTGTTCAGCGGACCTTTGCCGTCAACTGGGTTACCCAGTGCATCGACAACGCGACCCAGCAGTTCCTTACCAACCGGAACTTCGAGGATGCGGCCGGTGCACTTGGCGCTCATGCCTTCAGCCAGAGTCGTGTATGCGCCCAGTACAACGGCACCCACGGAGTCTTGCTCAAGGTTCAGCGCCATACCGTAGACGCCGCCCGGAAACTCGATCATCTCGCCGTACATTACGTCGGCCAGACCGTGAATCCGCACGATACCGTCAGACACGCTGACGACTGTGCCTTCGTTACGGGCTTGGGAGGTTACATCGAGCTTGTCGATGCGACCCTTGATGATTTCACTTATTTCGGAAGGATTGAGTTGCTGCATTGCTCTGCTGCCCCTTCAAACTCAAGATTTCAATGCTTCGGCTAGTTTCGCGATCTTGCCACGAACTGAGCCATCGATAACCAGGTCGCCGGCGCGGATTACGACACCCCCTATGAGAGAGGCATCCTCCGCAGCATGCAGGCGCACTTCCCGGCCGAGCCGTGCACTGAGAACCTTGGCGAGTTTGTCTTGCTGTTCTTGGTTCAATGCGAAAGCACTGGTGACATCCACATCGACCGATTTTTCCTGCTCGGCCTTGTACAGGTCGAACAGTTCGGCGATCTCCGGCAGAAGCGGGAGGCGGTCGTTTTCAGCAACGACGTGAATGAAATTCTGTGCCTTGGCATCGAACTTTTCGCCACACACTTCAATAAAAGTGGTGGCCTTTTGTGCGCTCGTCAGTCGCGGGGCCTTGAGCATGCGCTGCATGGTGTCGTCTTGCGACACCGCAGCAGCCAGGCCGAGCATGGCTGACCAATTGGCCAGCTGCTGGTGGGCCTGCGCGTGCTCGAAGGCCGCCTTCGCGTAAGGTCGGGCCAACGTGGTCAGTTCTGCCATGATCGCCCTCGCTTAAATTTCAGCAGCCAGTTTGTTAACCAGCTCCGCGTGCGCGTTTTGATCGATTGTGGCACCCAGAATCTTCTCTGCGCCATTGACTGCCAGGCTGCCCAACTGGGCGCGCAAGGCGTCTTTGACACCGTTCAGTTCCTGCTCGATCTCGGCCTGAGCCTGGGCCTTCACACGGTCAGCTTCAACGCGTGCCGTTTCACGGGCTTCGTCGACAATCTGAGTACCGCGTTTCTTGGCTTGCTCAATGATTTCAGCTGCTTGAGCCTTAGCTTCGCGCAGTTGTTGACCCGCTTTCTCTTGGGCCAGCTCCAGGTCGCGAGCTGCTCGGGAAGCAGCGTCCAGTCCATCCGCGATCTTCTTCTGACGTTCGTGCAAAGCCGCGATGACCGGAGGCCACACGAACTTCATGCAGAAAATCACAAAAATGAAGAACGCAACGGACTGGCCAATCAGGGTTGCATTAATGTTCACGCCAACACCTCGCTCGTTCGTTGTCCATCACACCAATCAACTCGAAAATTCGAGTGATCAGCCAGCGAGTTGACCAACGAAGGGGTTCGCAAAGGTGAAGAACAGAGCGATACCAACACCGATCATGGTCACGGCGTCGAGCAGGCCCGCAACGATGAACATTTTAACTTGCAGCATTGGAACCATTTCCGGCTGACGCGCAGCGCCTTCCAGGAACTTGCCGCCCAACAGGCCGAAACCGATTGCAGTACCCAGTGCGCCCAGGCCGATCAACAGTGCAACAGCGATAGCGGTTAGACCAACTACAGTTTCCATCTTTCCTCCCGACTTTTACGTCGTATTGGTTAGGTTTTTTTAATTGAAGCGGTAAAACAAAATCGTTTCTACATCAGCCCTTACGGGCACCGTCCCGCCGATGGCGAGACGGTCATCAGACACGTCCTGAGACGAATCTCAATGGTTATCTTCGTGAGCCATCGACAGGTAGACGATGGTCAGCATCATGAAGATGAACGCTTGCAGGGTGATGATCAGGATGTGGAAAACAGCCCACGCCCACTGCAGCACTACACCCAGACCGCTGAGCCACAACAGACCGCTGCCGAACATCACGGCGATCAGAATGAAGACCAGCTCGCCAGCATACATGTTGCCGAACAGACGCAGAGCCAGAGAAATAGGCTTGGCGATCAGCGTCACGAATTCCAGCAGGAAGTTGACCAGGATCAACAGAGCCTGAACGAACAGGTTCTTGCTGCCGAACGGGTGAAGGGTCAGTTCGCCGATGAAACCGCCGATGCCCTTGACCTTGATGCTGTAGAAAATGATCAGTGCGAACACAGACAGGGCCATGCCCAGCGTGGCGTTCGGGTCAGTAGTCGGAACGGCACGGAACGGAATGTGCTCGTCGCCCGAAATCAGCATCGCCAGCTGCGGAATCCAGTCCACCGGTACCAGGTCGACCGCGTTCATCAGGAAAACCCAGACGAAAATGGTCAGCGCCAGTGGTGCGATAACCGCGCTGCGGCCGTGGAAGCTGTCTTTCACGCTGCCGTCGACGAAATCGACCAGCACTTCGACGAAGTTCTGCAGTGCGCCAGGCTGACCGGAAGTTGCCTTCTTGGCCGCCATGCGGAAGATCAGAACGAAAATCAGACCCAACGCAACCGACCAGCCGAGGGTATCGACGTGGAAGGCCCAGAAACCCATTTCCTTGGCTTCTGCTGCGGTGTGGGCAAAGCCCCATTCGCCATTGGGCAGGTGCCCGAATGTAAGGTTCTGCAAGTGGTGCTGGATATAGCCCGAAGCTGTTTGCTCTGCCATGGTTGCCTCAAACGCCCTAAGGTCTCGAAAGTCTTGTTCTCGTAAGCAGGGGAGCGAACCAGTTGACCACCTGGATCAACATGAACACACCGAATACCGCCAGCGGTGCCAGTGGCTTCACACCTGCGAACGTCAATGCAAAAAGCACTGCCGTGAAAATCAGTTTGCCTGCCTCGCCGGCGTAGAACGACCGCACGATGGCTTGCGCTGATCTGGCCCCGGAAAACCGGAATGCCTTGTGAGCAAAGTATAAATTGGGTAGCCAGGCTATCAGGCCTCCACAGAGTCCCGAATATCCTGCAACGACTCCTTGCCACTGCCACAGCACCAATGCGGCCATGAGCAGCACGATCAATTGAGCCAGCAATAGCGGAAAAACCGCCAGGCGATAGAACGGCAAGCGGTCTGGCATGCGGGATTCCATCGCAACTGCTCCTTTGATGTCGGTCGCCATAATCAATAACTTGGCATAATTTGTGCCGACAAAATGCGCGCAGAGTATAGGGGCGGTTAAGCCCCTATTCAACAGTCGGGGAGTGATTTCCGACTATACGCTACAGAGCAATTGTTTCAGCGGATGTGAGCGAGCACTCCTTGCAGCTCATCCAGCGAGTTGTATCGGATGACCAATTGGCCTTTGCCCTTCTGTCCGTGGCGAATCTGCACCGCAGAGCCTAAACGCTCGGCCAGACGCTGTTCGAGGCGGCTGATATCAGGGTCGGCCTTGACTGGTTCGGCAGCCTCCGGCTTACCGCTCAGCCACTGCCTGACCAGTGCTTCAGTCTGGCGCACGGTAAGCCCGCGTGCGACAACATGTCGCGCACCTTCAACCTGCCGATCTTCGCTCAGACCGAGCAAGGCGCGTGCATGCCCCATTTCCAGGTCGCCGTGGGACAGCATGGTCTTGATGGCTTCAGGCAAGGCAATCAGGCGCAACAGGT
Source organism: Pseudomonas meliae (assembly GCF_001400515.1). Classification (NCBI taxonomy): domain Bacteria; kingdom Pseudomonadati; phylum Pseudomonadota; class Gammaproteobacteria; order Pseudomonadales; family Pseudomonadaceae; genus Pseudomonas; species Pseudomonas meliae. The sequence goes on from NZ_LJQT01000046.1 coordinate 12,248, forward strand.
TGGCCACACTGACACGCGACTTGCCGACGGCATCCGCTACCTGCTGCTGGGTCAGTTGAAACTCCTGCTGCAGGCGCTGTAGCGCCATGGCCTCCTCGATAGGGTTGAGGTCTTCGCGCTGAATGTTCTCGATCAACGCCATCGCAATCGCGGTCTCGTCCGGAACATCACGGACCATCGCCGGGATTGTCTCGACACCTGCCTGCTGGCTGGCACGCCAACGGCGTTCACCGGCGATGATTTCAAAGCGGTTGTCGCCGATAGGCCGAATCACGATCGGCTGCATCACACCCTGTGACTTGATCGACTGCGCAAGTTCTTCGAGCGCCTGAGGATCCATGTCGCGGCGCGGCTGATACTTGCCGCGCTGGATAAGGTCCAGCGGCACATGCTGCAACTCACTTGGCGGAGCCTTGACGGCCTGCTCTTCCAGCGAACTGACGGTTGGACTGCTCAGAAGCGCGTCCAACCCACGTCCGAGACCTCGTTTCTTGACGGCCATGGGAATTCCTTAGGTTGGCTGAGCGGTTTTTGCGCCGCGACGTTGACGACGAACCAGTTCACTTGCCAGGGCCAGATAGGCCAGCGCACCGCGAGACGATTTATCATACGCCAGCACCGGCATGCCGAAACTCGGCGCCTCGGCCAGCCTGATGTTCCTCGGGATCACCGTGTCGTACAACTGCTCGCCAAAGTGTTCCTTGAGCTGTGCCGAAACATCGTTGATCAGGCTCAGACGCGGGTCATACATGGTGCGCAGCAAACCTTCGATTTTCAGCTGCGGATTGAGCAGTTCAGCGATGCGCTTGATGTTATCCACAAGGTCGCTGAGACCCTCGAGCGCGAAATACTCGCACTGCATGGGGATAATTACCCCGTCTGCCGCAACCAGCGCGTTCAGGGTCAGCATCGACAACGAAGGTGGGCAGTCGATCAGAATGTAATCGTAATTTTCGCGGATCGGCGCCAGCGCATTGCGCAGACGACTCTCTTTCATCTGCATTTCCAGCAGAACCACTTCACCCGCCGTCAGGTCACGGTTGGCCGGAAGCAGTTGATACCCGCCGTGTTCGGAAAACTGCATGGCCTCGCCCAGATCGCATTCGCCGATCAACAGGTCATAGACCGAATTTTCCAGATTATGTTTATCCACACCGCTGCCCATGGTCGCATTGCCCTGGGGATCGAGATCGATCAACAGCACACGGCGTTTGGTCGCGACCAGCGACGCAGCGAGGTTGATGCATGTGGTGGTCTTGCCGACCCCACCTTTCTGGTTCGCTATCGCGAATACCTTAGCCATTCTTGCTTGTGTTCCCCGTCATGCCGTGCGGCGCAGTATCAGCAGATGGCGTTGGCCTTGGCAACCCGGAACGGTCAAGGCTTGTGCGCTATCGAGGTGAAAATCCGAGGGCAATGCTACCAGCTCATCGTCAGGATGCAGCCCTTTCATTGCCAGCCAGCGTGTATTCACGTCGCCCATATGGCGAGTCCAGCCCGTGAAGTCTTCAAGGCTGCTGAATGCCCGGGAAATGATCCCGTCGAACGGCGCATCAGGCTGATAGTTTTCTGCACGGCTGTGGATAACTTCAAGATTATCCAGTTTCAGCTCCAGTTTGACCTGTGTCTGAAACCGGGTCTTCTTGCCGTTGCTGTCCAGCAGCGCCACTTCGCGCTCCGGAAACAGGATGGCCATGGGAATGCCAGGCATCCCACCGCCGCTGCCGACGTCGATCCAGCGTGTACCTTCGATGAAGGGCACCACACTGAGACTGTCGAGCAGATGCCTCGATACCATTTCGTCCGGGTTACGGACCGCAGTCAGGTTGTAGGCCTTGTTCCACTTGATCAACAACGCCAGATACGCCAGCAATTGCTTGTGCTGCGCCGGACTGAGGTCGATCCCCAACTCCCGGGCACCGGTGGATAACTCTTGGGCGTGTTGCGGGGTGACCATAGAACTCAAGCGCTTTGCTCCAACTGACGGCCCGCGCCGCGTTTTTTCAAATGAATCATCAACAGCGATATCGCTGCAGGCGTGACGCCGGGGATACGCGATGCCTGTCCGAGTGTTTCCGGACGAGTTATCCCCAGCTTGCTTTGGATTTCTTTCGACAGGCCGGAGATTGCGGCGTAATCGATGTCTTCCGGCAGACGCGTGTCTTCACTGGCGCGCAGACGGGCGATTTCGTCCTGCTGGCGGTCAATGTAACCGGCGTATTTTGTCTTGATCTCGACCTGCTCGGCTACATGAGGGTCAGTGCAGCCCTGCCCGGTAATGGCAATCAGACTGGCGTAGTCGATTTCCGGACGGGTCAGCAGGTTGAGCAAATTGTATTCGTGGGTCAGTGGCGTGCCGAAGTGTTCGGCAATCGCATCGCCCTGCTCGGTACCAGGGCGCACCCAGGTACTTTTCAAACGCTGTTCTTCCAGCTCGATGCTTTCACGCTTGGTGCAGAACGCAGCCCAGCGGGCGTCGTCGACCAGACCCAGCTCGCGGCCTTTTTCGGTGAGTCGCAGGTCCGCGTTGTCTTCGCGCAGGATCAAACGGTATTCGGCCCTGGAGGTGAACATCCGGTAAGGCTCTTGCGTACCAAGCGTGATCAGGTCATCGACCAGAACGCCGATGTACGCTTCATCGCGACGCGGGCACCAGCTGTCTCGACCCTGCGCGCGCAGCGCGGCATTGGTCCCGGCCAGCAAACCCTGGGCACCGGCCTCTTCGTAACCGGTAGTGCCGTTGATCTGGCCAGCGAAGAACAGACCACCGATAACCTTGGTTTCCAGGCTGTATTTCAGATCACGCGGGTCGAAATAATCGTATTCGATGGCATAACCAGGGCGAACGATGTGTGCGTTTTCCATACCGCGAATCGACTGAACGATCTGCAGTTGCACGTCGAATGGCAACGATGTGGAAATGCCGTTCGGGTACAGCTCGTGCGTGGTCAACCCTTCCGGTTCGATGAAAACCTGATGGCTTTGCTTGTCGGCAAACCGGTGGATCTTGTCTTCGATCGACGGGCAGTAACGTGGACCAATACCTTCGATCACGCCCGAATACATCGGCGAGCGATCGAGGTTGGACGCAATGATTTCGTGAGTCCGGGCGTTGGTGTGGGTAATCCAGCAACTGACCTGCGGCGGATGTTGTTCTTTGGAGCCCAGGAACGACATGACCGGAATCGGCGTATCACCCGGTTGCTCGGTCATTACCGAGAAATCGACCGAGCGGCCATCAATGCGTGGCGGCGTCCCGGTTTTCAAGCGACCTACCCGCAGTGGCAGTTCACGTAAGCGGTGAGCCAGTGCGATCGATGGAGGGTCGCCTGCGCGTCCGCCAGAGTAGTTCTGCATGCCGATGTGGATAAGTCCACCCAGGAATGTACCGGTGGTCAATACAACCGAATCGGCAAATATGCGCATCCCCATTTGGGTCACTACACCGCGCACCTGGTCCTGTTCGACGATCAGGTCATCACAGGCTTGCTGAAATATCCACAGGTTCGGCTGATTTTCCAGGGTTTCACGAATGGCTGCCTTGTACAGCACGCGATCTGCTTGAGCACGAGTAGCCCGTACAGCCGGGCCTTTGCGACTGTTCAGCACACGGAACTGGATACCACCCTTGTCAGTAGCCATGGCCATCGCACCGCCGAGGGCGTCGATTTCCTTGACCAGGTGACTTTTGCCAATGCCACCGATGGCCGGGTTGCAACTCATCTGGCCGAGTGTTTCCACGTTATGGGTCAGCAGCAGGGTTTTTACACCCATACGTGCCGACGCCAGTGCGGCCTCGGTACCGGCATGACCGCCACCGATGACGATCACTTCAAAACGGGAAGGGAAATCCACCACGCACCTCGTGCCTGTTGTCGATGAGAAATTGGGATAGCTGACAAGTATAGGGACTTACCCCACCTGAATGAAACCCGTTGGACAAAATTTAACCAGCTGTGGAAAAGTCGCGGATAAAGAAAATAAAAAGGAAAGAAAGTTTATAAAGCCTTGTTTTTATGTTTATTCTTACTGAGCTACCTTTCTGTGGATAGATCTCTACGAGCCTTTATTTTCAATGTGTACAGAGATTCAAAAGTCTGTGTTCATGTAGGGATGAGGGGTTTGGATAACCGACTTGAGCCTGTTGATAAGATAGCCACTTGTCCACAGGGCAGTTTATCTTCAGGTTTGCACCCTGCTTACCCACCGAGCTGAAGGGCAGTTATTCACAGGGCTTAATCCGCATAAAAACGCCCAGTCAGCAAAAATCAGGCGCAGAAAATCGCTTCGCCGAGGATTTTTGTTCGGCAAATTCAGCATGTGGGGAACGGTAGTGGGGAAATGGCAGACCGTGTGGATAATGACGCGGCTAAAAAGCGTCTTGTGATGCCTGAAAAGGCATGACCCCGGTGCGGGTCACGCCTGACTTCATTCAGCGGTAGTCACTTGCCAATGCAGAAGCTGGAGAAGATTCTGCCAAGCAAGTCGTCGGAGCTGAATGCGCCGGTAATCTCGCCAAGCGCTTGTTGTGCCTGACGGAGGTCTTCGGCCAGTAGCTCTCCAGCACCTGCCAGGGTGAGTTGAGCCCTGCCGTGCTCCAGCGAGTCGCTGGCATGGCGCAGTGCCTCAAGGTGGCGTCGACGTGCGCTAAAGCTGCTCTCCGAGGTTTGCTCATAGCCCATGCAGGCCTTGAGGTGCTCACGCAGCAGTTCAAGCCCCGCGCCCCCTGACCTGGCGCTCAGGCTGATAGTGACGTGGCCATCTACGCTGGTTTGCAGATCGATGGGGTCTCCACTCAAATCTGCCTTGTTGCGGATCAGCGTGACTTTCGCCGGATCCGGACGTTGCTCAAGGAACTCCGGCCACAGAGCAAACGGGTCGGCAGCCTCGGGTGCCGTTGCATCCACAACCAGCAGAATCCGGTCAGCTTCACCGATGGCCTTGAGTGCGCGCTGCACGCCGATCATTTCCACCTGATCCTGGGTATCACGCAGACCTGCTGTGTCGACGACGTGCAACGGCATTCCATCGATGTGGATATGTTCACGCAACACATCGCGCGTAGTGCCGGCAATCTCGGTGACGATGGCCGCTTCTCTGCCCGCCAAGGCATTCAGCAAGCTGGATTTGCCCGCATTGGGACGCCCGGCAATCACAACGGTCATCCCGTCGCGTAACAAGGCACCCTGCCCCGCTTCACGCAGCACTGTGGATAACTCGGCACGTACGTCATCGAGCATGTTCAGGACATGGCCATCGGCAAGGAAGTCGATTTCCTCCTCGGAGAAGTCGATTGCAGCTTCCACATAGATGCGCAAACTGATCAACTTCTCGGTCAAGTTATCCACACGCCGCGAAAAAGCGCCCTGCAACGAGCGCAGTGCATTGCGCGCTGCCTGTGCAGAACTTGCCTCAATCAAGTCAGCGATGGCTTCTGCCTGGGCAAGATCGAGTTTGTCATTGAGGAACGCACGCTCACTGAATTCTCCCGGCCGTGCCAGGCGGCTACCCAATTGCAGACAGCGCTGCAGCAGCATGTCCAGAACGATGGGGCCGCCGTGGCCCTGAAGCTCAAGTACGTCTTCGCCGGTGAATGAGTTGGGCCCCGGAAAATACAGCGCGATCCCTTCATCGAGGGTCTGTCCGGCTTCGTCGACAAAAGGCCCGTAATGGGCAAACCGTGGCTTTGGCGTCCGGCCAATAATGGCTTCAGCAGCCTTGCTGGCCAAAGGGCCTGACACCCGGACGATACCGACACCACCACGCCCTTGGGCTGTGGCGATGGCGGCAATGGTTTCACGAGGAACGTTCATGCTCCGGCTCCCGGACAAATGACGGATAGCAAAACGCCCCACGAGGGGGCGTCTTGTAGAACTTATTCACAGGTTAGATCAGGCAGCTGCTTTCTTGGTAGCCGCTTCGATCTTGCGAGTGATGTAAGCCTGCTGAGCGATCGACAGGGTGTTGTTCACAACCCAGTACAGAACCAGACCGGCAGGGAACCACAGGAAGAAGAACGTGAAAATGATTGGCATCATTTTCATGACCTTGGCCTGCATTGGGTCCGGCGGAGTCGGGTTCAGACGCTGCTGGATGAACATCGTCGCGCCCATGATGATCGGCAGGATGAAGAACGGGTCCTTGATCGACAGGTCGGTTATCCACAGGATCCAGGGAGCCTGACGCATTTCCACACTTTCCAGGAGTACCCAGTACAGCGAAAGGAAAACCGGCATCTGGACAAGAATCGGCAAGCATCCACCCAGCGGGTTGATCTTTTCTTTCTTGTACAGCTCCATCATTGCCTGGGACATCTTCTGGCGATCATCGCCATGTTGTTCCTTCAGCAGTGCAAGCTTGGGAGCCACGGCGCGCATGCGTGCCATCGACTTGTAGCTGGCTGCGGACAACGGGAAGAACAGGCCTTTGATCAGCATGGTCAGAACAATGATCGACCAGCCCCAGTTACCGAGAATGGCGTGGATATGTTGCAGCAGCCAGAAGATAGGCTGGGCAATGAACCACAGGAAACCATAATCGACGGTCAGCTCCAGACCTGGGGATAACTCTTTGAGTACCGCCTGGCTTTTTGGACCTGCATACAGGGTAGCGCTGGTTTCACCTTGTGCACCGGGTGCAACCGACAGAGTCGGGCTGGTGAAGCCGATGATGTAGTTGCCCTGGCTGTCTTTGCGGGTCTGAACAGCGTTGGTGGCGTTGTGATCCGGAATCCACGCAGTCACGAAGTAGTGCTGCAGCCATGCCACCCAACCGCCCTGGACAGTTTCCTTGACCTGACCCTTGTCGATATCTTTCATCGACACTTTCTTGTATGGCTCGGCCGCAGTCCACAGGGCAGCACCCAGATAGGTGGCTGTACCGGTAGCAGTCGTCGAAGAAGGATCGGAGCTGGCATCACGCTTCAATTGCGCGAACAGATTACCGGCCCAGGGTTGTGCGCTCTGGTTATCCACAACGTAGGTCATGACCAGATCGTACAGACCGCGCTTGAAGGTGAAGCGCTTGATGTAGTTGACGCCGTTTTCCGAGAACTTCAGATCCACGACCATCGTGTCCTGGCCGTCAGCCAGTTGATAAGTCTTTTGTGTGGAGGTGTAAACCGGACGACCGGCAGCGCGTGCATCAGGACCATTGGTCCCGGTCAGGCCGCTTTGTGCCAGAAAAGTACGCTCGCCGCCGTTGTCGAACAACTGAAACGGAACGTCAGGACGATCCTGACGACGCGGGTACAGGGGCAAACGAAGCTGAACGACGTCGCCACCCACCGGATCGATCGCCAGATCGAGCACATCGGTCTTGACGTGGATAAGGTCTTTGCTGGCTACGGCCGGAGTTTCAAGAGGTGCTGCAGCCGTATTGGCCGTAGCGCTTGCGCTTGGAACATCGGCACTTGCAGAACCATTAGTACCAGCAGCCGTATCCGGAATACCCGGTGCGGTGGTGCTGGCTGCAACATTCTGGGTCGGCATGGCAGCCTGGCCATAGTCTTGGTTCCATTTCAGAACCCCGACGTAGGTCACGATTGCCAGGGCGACGATCAGGATCGTGCGTTTAATATCCATGATTACTCGGCCATCGAAGAAGAACGGGAGATGGGGACAGCTGGAACCGGGTCATAACCACCGGGATTCCATGGGTGACAGCGACCCAGGCGACGAATTGACAGCCAGCCACCGCGCAAAAGGCCATGATTTTCGATGGCTTCATACGCGTAGCAGGAGCAACTGGGGTAGAAACGACAGTGACTGGCCATCAGCGGGCTAATGGCATAGCGATAAAACTGGATCGGAACGAGTGCCAGTTTACGCATCTGGACTGTCTACCCCTGCAGGTTCGGATTTTTCTTCCGGAATGGGTCGGCTACGCGCCAGACGTTTCCAGAGCTTGCCGAAATGCTGAATCAGTTCAGGGTTTTCTACGTCACCCAAACCTTTACGCGCGACGATAACGATATCCCAACCGACCAAACTGTCTTGGTGTTGGCGAAATGATTCGCGCATCAGGCGTTTCAAGCGATTGCGCTCGACGGAGAGCTTGACGCTCTTTTTACCTATCACCAGCCCCAGGCGGGGATGATCAAGGTCGTTGTTGCGCGCAAGGAGCAGGAGATTTTTCCCCGGAACCTTGCCGGTAGGGGAGTCAAAGACTGCCTTGAAATGCCGGGGAGTCAGCAAACGCTTTTCCCGACTGAAGTCTCGACTCACCTCCTGTGCCGATTTATCAAACTGCCAGACGCTTACGGCCTTTGGCACGACGACGCGAAAGGACTGCGCGGCCGTTTTTGGTGGCCATGCGTGCACGGAAACCGTGGGTGCGGGCGCGCTTGATAGTGCTGGGTTGGAAAGTACGTTTCATGGCGTGTTACCTGGTTCGTCCACTACGGGCCGGAATGGCCCCCGTTTTAAGAGACCGGGGATTCTAGAGAAAGCAGGCCCACAGGTCAATTTCCAACCAGCTTTTCTTCATACGCGTCTTTTATAGGTAATTTCCCGCTGGCACTCGATTTGGAGCAGTCGGGCTCGTATCAGTTATAGAAATAAAAAGAAGAGAGTATTTAAAGCTTCTTTATAAAGCTTATAACTCTTACGTAGCCGTTTTCTGTGGATAACATCCTATAGCCCTTTTAATTCAATGTGTACAGCGAAAAGAAAGGTTGTCCAGAAGCGGTGCTTTGCCTGTGCCACACGTTCGGAAAAGCTGTGCATGGAATGCGGCTTTATCCACAGGCGAGTTATGCACAGAGTTTAGCCCTGACTTATGCAATGGGCTGAAGATGGGTTATCCACAGAACTCACGATTTGACCGTTTGTCGTGTGACCACTGCATAAATCGTTGATTTATAGCTGCCTGTGAGCAACCTACATGTGGATAAGTCGTCTGCGGATCGTTACAATGGCGGCTGTTTTTGCCTCACCGGCTTTCAACTCAGGGGATATCCGTGTCAGTGGAACTTTGGCAGCAGTGCGTGGAGCTTTTGCGCGATGAGCTGCCTGCCCAGCAATTCAACACTTGGATCCGTCCGCTACAGGTCGAAGCCGAAGGCGACGAGTTGCGTGTGTACGCACCGAATCGTTTTGTTCTCGATTGGGTCAACGAAAAATACCTCGGCCGTTTGCTGGAGCTTCTTGGCGAGCATGGTCAAGGCATGGCGCCTGCCCTTTCCTTATTAATAGGAAGCAAGCGCAGCTCTGCACCACGTGCCACTCCGAATGCGCCATTAGCTGCCGCGGCGTCCCAGGCGCTGTCTGCCAATTCGGTCAGCAGCGTCTCGTCGTCTGCACCCGCCATGGCTACTCCGGCTGCTCCTGTCGCGGTGCCTGCACCGGTTCAGAACGTTGCAGCACACGACGAGCCTTCACGCGACAGCTTCGACCCAATGGCTGGTGCCAGCTCGCAACAGGCACCCGCTCGTGCGGAGCAACGTACCGTGCAGGTCGAAGGCGCGCTCAAGCACACCAGTTACCTGAACCGCACGTTCACGTTCGAGAATTTTGTCGAGGGTAAATCCAACCAGCTGGCACGCGCTGCAGCCTGGCAGGTTGCCGATAATCCCAAGCACGGCTATAACCCGCTGTTCCTTTATGGTGGTGTAGGTCTTGGTAAAACTCACTTGATGCATGCTGTGGGTAACCACCTGCTAAAGAAGAATCCGAACGCCAAGGTTGTCTACCTGCACTCGGAGCGCTTCGTCGCAGACATGGTCAAGGCCTTGCAGCTCAATGCAATCAACGAGTTCAAGCGCTTTTACCGTTCAGTCGATGCATTGCTGATCGATGACATTCAATTTTTTGCTCGCAAGGAACGTTCACAGGAAGAGTTTTTCCACACGTTCAACGCGCTGCTGGAGGGCGGGCAACAGGTCATTCTGACCAGCGACCGCTATCCGAAAGAAATCGAAGGCCTTGAAGAACGACTCAAGTCGCGTTTCGGCTGGGGTCTGACAGTTGCTGTCGAGCCTCCGGAGCTGGAAACCCGTGTGGCTATCCTCATTAAGAAAGCGGATCAGGCCAAGGTCGATCTGCCTCATGACGCTGCGTTCTTCATTGCCCAGCGGATTCGCTCCAACGTTCGAGAGCTGGAGGGCGCGCTCAAGCGTGTCATCGCTCACTCGCACTTCATGGGCCGCGACATCACCATCGAACTTATTCGCGAATCGCTGAAAGATTTGCTGGCGTTGCAGGACAAGCTGGTGAGTGTGGATAACATTCAGCGTACTGTCGCCGAGTACTACAAAATCAAGATCTCCGATCTGCTGTCCAAGCGTCGTTCCCGTTCTGTTGCCCGGCCTCGCCAGGTTGCAATGGCGCTTTCCAAGGAACTCACCAACCACAGTCTTCCGGAAATCGGTGACGTATTTGGTGGTCGGGACCATACGACTGTCTTGCACGCCTGCAGAAAGATCAACGAGCTCAAGGAATCCGATGCGGATATCCGCGAGGACTACAAGAACCTGCTGCGCACTCTGACTACGTGATAACGCCAGTGCAGCTTATTAAGGCAAGGGACTAGACCATGCATTTCACCATTCAACGCGAAGCCCTGTTGAAACCCCTGCAATTGGTCGCCGGCGTGGTAGAACGCCGCCAGACCTTGCCTGTTCTTTCCAATGTGCTTCTGGTCGTCGAAGGTCAGCAACTGTCGCTGACCGGTACGGATCTGGAAGTCGAACTGGTTGGCCGCGTTCAGCTGGAAGAGCCCGCTGAACCTGGAGAAATCACGGTTCCTGCGCGCAAGCTCATGGACATTTGCAAAAGCCTTTCCAATGACGCGCTGATCGATATCAAACTCGATGACTCCAAGCTGATCGTCAAGGCAGGTCGTAGCCGTTTTACTCTGTCCACGTTGCCTGCCAACGATCTCCCGACGGTGGAAGAAGGCCCGGGCTCGTTGACCTTCAATCTGGTGCAGAGCAAGTTGCGCCGCCTGATTGAACGCACCAGCTTTGCGATGGCCCAGCAGGATGTTCGCTACTACCTCAACGGCATGCTGCTTGAAGTGAGTGCCGGTATTTTGCGCGCCGTCGCCACTGATGGTCACCGCCTGGCGATGTGCTCGATGTCTGCCGATATCGAACATGCCGATCGTCATCAGGTGATCGTCCCGCGCAAAGGTATTCTCGAGATGGCGCGCTTGCTGACTGAGCAGGACGGCATGGTCAGCATCGTTCTGGGTCAGCATCACATCCGCGCGACTACCGGCGAGTTCACTTTCACTTCCAAACTGGTCGATGGCAAATTCCCGGATTACGAGCGCGTGTTGCCCAAAGGCGGCGACAAACTGGTGCTGGGTGACCGTCAGGCATTGCGCGAAGCGTTCAGTCGCACCGCAATTCTGTCCAACGAGAAGTACCGCGGTATCCGCCTGCAATTGGCCAATGGTCAATTGAAAATTCAGGCCAACAACCCAGAGCAGGAAGAGGCAGAGGAAGAAATCAGCGTCGAGTACAACGGCGATTCGCTGGAGATAGGCTTTAACGTGAGCTATCTGCTCGACGTGTTGGGTGTGATGACGACCGAGCAGGTACGCCTGATTCTGTCGGACTCTAATAGCAGCGCCTTGGTGCAAGAGTCGGATAACGACGATTCCGCCTACGTTGTCATGCCGATGCGTCTGTAACTTCATGTCCAGCGCAACCTAGATGTCTCTTAGTCGCGTCTCGGTCACCGGGGTGCGCAATCTGCACCCGGTGACCCTCTCCCCCTCCCCGCGTATCAATATCCTCTACGGCGCAAACGGCAGTGGCAAAACCAGTGTTCTGGAAGCCATCCACCTGCTGGGGATCGCGCGTTCGTTTCGTAGCAGTCGCCTGCTCCCTGTTATCCAGTACGAGCAGCCCTCTTGCACCGTCTTTGGACAGGTCGATCTTGCGCAAGGTGGTCACAGCAATCTCGGAGTATCGCGCGACCGACAAGGCGAATTCCAGATTCGTATTGACGGGCAAAATGCGAGAAGTGCCGCTCAGCTTGCTGAAATATTGCCGCTGCAACTGATCAATCCGGACAGCTTCAGATTGCTGGAAGGTGCCCCGAAGATACGCAGGCAGTTTTTGGATTGGGGAGTGTTTCACGTGGAACCTCGATTCATGGTCACTTGGCAGCGCCTGCAGAAGGCCCTCAAGCAGCGAAACTCGTGGCTTCGGCATGGTACACTTGACGCCGCTTCACAGGCGGCATGGGACCGAGAGCTGTGCTCGGCAAGTGACGAAATAGATGAATTCCGTCGCGCCTATATCAAGGCATTGAAGCCCGTTTTTGAACAGACTTTGAGCGAACTTGTTGAGCTTGAAGGTTTGACCCTGAGCTATTACCGAGGATGGGACAAGGAAAAAGAGCTGAGTACAGTGCTCGCCTCTTCCCTGCATCGTGATCAGCAAATGGGCCACACCCAGGCTGGACCACAACAAGCTGACCTGCGCCTTAGATTAGGCGCTCATAACGCGGCGGATATATTGTCTCGCGGTCAGCAAAAGTTGGTGGTCTGCGCATTGCGTATTGCTCAGGGACACCTGGTCAGCCAGGTCCGTCGCGGCCAGTGTATTTACCTGGTGGATGACTTGCCCTCCGAACTGGATGACAACCATCGACGCGCGCTTCGCCGCTTGCTGGAAGAATTACGCTGCCAGGTGTTTATCACCTGTGTAGATCAAGAATTTTTGAGGGAAGGCTGGCAGACGGAAACGCCAGTCGCTTTGTTCCACGTGGAACAAGGCCGTATCACCCAGACCCACGACCATCGGGAGTGATTGCATGAGCGAAAACCAAACGTACGACTCGTCCAGCATTAAGGTGCTGAAAGGACTTGATGCCGTACGCAAGCGTCCCGGAATGTACATCGGTGATACAGACGATGGCAGCGGTCTGCACCACATGGTGTTCGAGGTGGTTGATAACTCGATCGACGAAGCATTGGCAGGCCATTGCGACGACATCAGCATCATCATCCATCCAGACGAATCTATCACCGTGCGCGACAACGGCCGCGGTATTCCGGTAGACGTACATAAAGAAGAAGGCGTGTCGGCAGCCGAGGTCATCATGACCGTGCTCCACGCTGGCGGTAAGTTCGATGACAACTCCTACAAAGTATCCGGCGGCTTGCACGGTGTAGGTGTGTCGGTTGTTAACGCCCTTTCAGAACTTCTGCTGCTGACGGTTCGTCGTAGCGGCAAGATCTGGGAACAGACCTACGTGCATGGTGTTCCACAGGAGCCGATGAAAATCGTCGGTGAAAGTGATACCACCGGTACTCAGATCCACTTCAAGCCTTCTGCTGACACGTTCAAGAATATCCACTTCAGCTGGGACATTCTGGCCAAGCGAATTCGTGAACTGTCCTTCCTTAACTCCGGTGTCGGCATTGTCCTCAAGGACGAACGTAGCGGTAAGGAAGAGCTGTTCAAATATGAGGGTGGTCTGCGTGCATTCGTTGAATACCTGAACACCAACAAGACGCCGGTCAATCAGGTGTTCCACTTCAATATTCAACGCGACGACGGCATTGGTGTCGAGATTGCGCTGCAGTGGAACGACAGCTTCAACGAGAACCTGCTGTGCTTCACCAACAACATTCCGCAGCGTGATGGCGGTACTCATCTGGTGGGCTTCCGTTCCGCATTGACGCGCAACCTGAACAACTACATCGAGCAGGAAGGTCTGGCCAAGAAGCACAAGGTCGCGACCACGGGCGACGATGCGCGTGAAGGTTTGACTGCGATCATTTCGGTCAAAGTACCTGACCCGAAATTCAGCTCGCAGACTAAAGACAAACTGGTTTCTTCTGAAGTCAAAACTGCCGTGGAACAGGAGATGGGCAAGTACTTCTCCGACTTCCTGCTGGAAAACCCGAACGAAGCCAAAGCCGTCGTTGGCAAGATGATCGACGCAGCCCGTGCCCGCGAAGCAGCGCGCAAGGCTCGCGAGATGACTCGCCGCAAAGGTGCGCTGGATATCGCTGGCTTGCCGGGCAAGCTTGCCGACTGCCAAGAGAAGGACCCTGCCCTCTCCGAACTGTACCTGGTGGAAGGGGACTCTGCTGGCGGATCAGCCAAGCAGGGGCGTAATCGCAGAACCCAGGCGATCCTGCCACTCAAGGGCAAGATTCTGAACGTTGAAAAAGCGCGTTTCGACAAGATGATCTCTTCCCAGGAAGTGGGCACTTTGATCACCGCGCTGGGTTGTGGCATCGGCCGTGAAGAGTACAACATCGACAAGTTGCGGTATCACAACATCATCATCATGACCGATGCTGACGTCGACGGCTCGCACATCCGCACCCTGCTGCTCACCTTCTTCTTCCGTCAGTTGCCTGAGCTGATCGAGCGTGGCTACATCTACATCGCTCAGCCACCGCTGTACAAGGTGAAGAAAGGCAAGCAGGAGCAGTACATCAAGGACGACGAGGCCATGGAAGAGTGCATGACCCAATCGGCCCTCGAAGACGCCAGCCTGCACCTCAGCGAATCGGCACCGGGCATCTCTGGTACTGCGCTGGAGAAACTGGTCAATGACTTCCGCATGGTCATGAAGACTCTCAAGCGTCTATCGCGTCTTTATCCACAGGAACTGACCGAACACTTCGTCTACCTGCCGCCGATCTCGTTGGAGCAACTGTCCGACCACGAGGGCATGCAGGCCTGGCTGGCACTGTTCGACGCGCGTCTGCGCACCGGCGAGAAGTCAGGTCTGGTCTACAAGGCCAGCCTGCGTGAAGACCGTGAACGTAACGTCTGGCTACCAGAGGTAGAACTGATCTCTCATGGTCTGTCGAACTACGTCACCTTCAACCGTGACTTCTTCGGCAGCAACGACTACAAGACCGTTACCGCTCTGGGACTGCAGATCAGCACGCTTCTGGAAGAAGGTGCCTACGTGCAACGTGGCGAGCGCAAGAAGCCCGTCACCGAGTTCAAGGAAGCCCTCGCCTGGTTGATGGCCGAAAGCACCAAGCGCCACACCATCCAGCGCTACAAAGGACTGGGTGAAATGAACCCGGACCAATTGTGGGAAACCACGATGGACCCAAGTGTGCGCCGTATGCTGAAAGTGACCATCGAAGACGCCATTGGCGCTGACCAGATCTTCAACACGCTGATGGGTGATGCGGTCGAACCACGCCGTGACTTCATCGAGAGCAATGCGCTGGCAGTGTCCAACCTGGACTTCTGATGGACGTGTAGCTTCACAGAAAAGCTAGCCGTTATCCCGCCATGGTGATTTCGGCTTGATAAGGCCAACCCCAGGGTTGGCCTTTTTCATTTGAGTGTCTTTCAGGCCTATCCTGTGTCGCAACGATCTTATGGACTTGGCCACGATGAACGTTGAATGAATCTGCCGTTTATAGTGGCCAAAACAGTCGATCCGTACGTTTGCGCGGAGAACTTCAGCGCAGATGATTTCGCTGAGCGATTAACCTGATCAATATCGCAGCCGCTCAAGGCTGCACGTATCACTACGATATTGGCAGGAATAGCAAAAATGCCCGCACCTCTGATCCCCGTCGAGACCTCCCCCAAGCTTCCCTTGGAGGCAGATGTAGTTGTCATTGGCGGAGGCATAATAGGCAGCTTCACCGCCTACTACCTCGCCCTGCGCGGCATGAAGGTCGCTCTGGTTGAAAAAGGCCGTATCGGTGCCGAACAATCGAGTCGTAACTGGGGGTGGTGCCGGCAGCAGAATCGGGATGCCCGGGAGCTGCCGATGGCAACCAAAAGCCTGGACCTGTGGGAGCAGTTTGCCAAGCAGAGCGGCGAGCAGACAGGCTTCACCCGCTGTGGTCACTGAGCACGGCAGCATTCGTACCCGGCTTGCGGTACTTGCCGGAGGCGCGTGGGCTTCTTCGTTCTGTCGCCAGTACGGTATCAGTTTTCCCCAAGCCACTATTCGCCAGACGGTAATGTCAGTGTCCCCGCCGACCGACGAGTTGGTGGCGGCGTTGCATACTTCAAATATCTCCATGACTCGCCGCTATGACGGTAGCTACACGCTGGCAATCAGCGACCGTGGAAGGGTTGATCCTACGCCACAGTTATTTGGTTTTGCTACACAGTTCCTGCCCATGTTTCAGCGTCGTTGGCGCAACCTGGCACCGGGAGGCCTGGAAGGCTTGCGCTCATGCCACGAGGGCCGCGGCAAGTGGCGTCTCGACCAGCCGACACCTATGTGTCACCGCCACTGTAAAA
>NZ_LJQT01000339.1:0-1518 GCF_001400515.1 Pseudomonas meliae
GGACAGTTGGCTATTTTTGCAGCGCCTCCTTAGGTGTAGGTTACGGACTGTGTTATAATCTCTTTCGGACATAATCTTCCCTCCAAGGAGTTTTTGTTCGCGCCGGGGATGGTTACCGCCATACCCCGGCATCTTTTTGAGCTGACTTTAATTTCTCTGCCTCCCTGACGACATTTTCATAGAATCCAACAACCACTTGTTCTTCTCGTTTTCTTCAAGAAAACTGTACGCCATGACTGCCGCTTTCAGAATTGTCGTTTTGTTCTGACCGGTTCGTCCCGCTTCCTCTTCAAGAGCATCAATCACTGTTTGAGGCAAGCGAAAGGTTGCCGGTATCGGCCTTCCTGAGTCTGGACGGCGATCCCCTGACGCGATGAAACGAGCAGTACTTGCTTGGGGATCTGAAATTTCAGACCCATCAACGATAGGTATCTGGAAAGTCGGTTTTTTAAGCTTCATAAGTAGTAAATCTCCGCATACAGCGTACATACACCGTATTTCAAAAATGTATTACAGTAACCCTATCTCTTGTGCCACTAGCTCAAGCTGCGCTTTGGCTTTTGGCAAGCTGCTAGCACGTTCTACCTCGTGCACACCTGCGCCGACATTTACGGCATTCTCGTAAATGTCCAGCTCAGACAGTCGAGCTTTCAACGGCTGTATCCACACGCTGTCACTACGCAGTTCCTCATCTAAAGCGATGGCATCCGGGACCTTGTTTGGCTTGATGCGCGTCATCAAAACGTGGGCTTTCAGAGCCGCATTTCCATGCTTGTACTGCGCTGTGCGTACAGTCTCAGTGAGATTAGTCAGAGTGCCTTTTTCAAACATTGATGACGGTTTAATCAATGTGATTAGGGTGTCGACTACCGTTAACGCACTACGAAATTCAGCGCTGTCATGCCCTGGGCAATCGACAAGCAGGACGTCGCACATAGGCTTAAGCCGTAAAATCTCACTGCTTACATCCCTGTACGCTTCATGAACGGGGATGATGGAAAGACCTGCTGTACTACGGATTTCTGCCCAGGTCATTAAGTCAGGGTTTTGATCTGTTTTAAGAATGATTACGCTTTTTCCCTTGCTGGACATCATTACGGCCATATTGGCCGCTGTAGTGCTTTTGCCTACACCGCCTTTGTCAGACGCAAATAGAATGACCATGGATCTACCTCATGCATTGTATGTACCCTGTATTCCATAGTATGTACACGGGAACACAAATTTGTCAATACGTTGTATTTCATAAGAAATACAACGTATGTCATTTGATGATTTACAAGGTATGTACATAGTAAACCAATTTTGTATTTCACTTGTATTGCATTTGTATGCTAATAATCCTGATGCGTTGAAGGCTTTTAGGAGGGGGTCAGGACACAACCTAAACTCTGCCACTGCCGCTCGGTATGGTTCAAAAAGGTGGTTCTTTCCAGCATGGCTCTTTAGGGTTGCGTTTAGGTAAATTGGGCCATGCCTGATATGCTGGGTCTATTTGGGTATACCAAAATGGGCCAT
>NZ_LJQT01000098.1:0-22105 GCF_001400515.1 Pseudomonas meliae
TTGATCGGAGAATCCCTAAAAACGTGATGCGGACGCGCTCACTTTCAAAAAGGTAAAACACAATGAAAGCTTTATTAGTGACATTGGCACTGTGCGGTGTCAGCAGCTTCGCCATGGCCGAAGAATCGCAGACCAAAGTTGCTGCCCAGCAATCCCGTGTCGAGCAATACACGTATGGCACTCATCTGGATATCGCCCGGGTTATTTCCATCAGCCAGATCCCCAATGTCTGCGAAGTGGTCCCGGCGCGCATGGTCTATGAAGACTCGCAAGGCGCAAGGCACACCATGAGCTACCAGGTGATGGGCAGCGGCTGCAGTAACGGTTGATGCTTTTCGCTGTTGCGACCCGTGCTCGACGCCTCGCAGATATTGATTGCGGGGCGTATACACGAGCGTTGATTGCCGGGCGGTCAATCAGCGGATTGTTGATCGGCTGCGTGCCGGTCTGACTCACGCCCCAACTCATAGCCACGCAACTTGTTGGCAATGGTTGTATGTGACACCCCCAGGCGTTTGCCCAATTGGCGACTGCTGGGATATTGCGCATATAAATGTTCCAGCACCGATTTTTCGAAACGCCCGATAATAGCGTCCAGCCCCCCTTCCAGAGACACGTCGCTCAGCCCTGGCCGCACACCATAATCCGGCAAACGAATATGCTCGGCCTGCACCTTGCTGCCGTCACACAGCGATACAGCCTGAAACAATACATTTTCCAATTGCCTTACATTTCCGGGCCAGTGGTACTGACTCAGGCGCTTGATGGCAGCCGGCGCAATGCCTGGTAACGGGCAGCCGATCTGGCGGCTGGCGTGATCCAGAAAGTGCTCCACCAGCGGCTCAAGACCGTTCAGACAATCGCGCAACGGCGGTATGTGCAGCGACAGCACATTGAGGCGATGGTAAAGGTCCTGCCTGAAGACCCCTTGGGCGCATAGCTCCGACAGGTCGACCTGGGTCGAACACATCACACGCACATCGAGAAACATGTCCTCGTCGCTGCCGACCCGGCGAAAGCTGCCGTCCTGAATGAAACGCAGCAGCTTGGCCTGCATTCGCGCACTCAGCTCACCCACACCATCAAGGAACAGCGTGCCGCCTGCTGTCAGCTCCAGCAACCCGAGCCGGCCTTCCGCTCGCGCGCCCTCGAACGCACCGGGGTCGTAGCCGAACAGCTCAATCTCGGCCATGGACTCCGACAGCCCGGCACAGTTGAGCGCCATCAGCGGTGACTGGCCACGCGGGCTGGCAAGGTGGCAGGCACGGGCCAGCAATTCCTTGCCGGTGCCGGTTTCGCCCTCGATCAGCAGCGGCGCATCGAGTGGTGCCATGCGCCGCGCCTCGCGGACCACCGCAGCCATGACCTTCGAACTCTGAAAGATGCTGTCAAAGCCGCGTAACTCCTAGATGCGCTCACCAACCCGATCAGCGCGGTGCAGGGTCAATACAGCCCCGGCCATGGCTTCGCTGTCATCGTGCTCCGATTGCAACGGGGCGATGTCGGCGAGAAACACATCGCCGCGCACCTTGACCCGCAGACCATTGATCCGCGACTGGCTGGCCCGCACCAGCTCAGGCAGGTCGAAATCCTCGGCATAGCGCGACAACGGCATCCCCGGCACTTCATCGACCCGCACGCCCAACAACTGCGCGGCTGCACGATTGGCTGCGACGATTGCACCGGCCATGTCGATGGACAGCACAGGGAACTCCAGCGCGCCGAGCAAGGCGTTAAGCTCCATGTGCCGACGCTCGCTGGGCATCAGCCCAACGCGCTTGACGCCGAATACACCGGTGATCGCCTCAAACTTCGGGCGCAGGGCCTGAAACTGCAGATTGATCAGGTTCGGGCAATGCAGATAGATAGCGTCGCCATGCTCGCCCCCCACTTCACCACGCGCCACGTTGACGCCGTAGGCCACCAACAGATCGAGAATATCGCGAAGAATGCCGATCCGGTTCTGGCAATGCACCTTGATGCGCATGAGTCATCGCCCCTGTGAGGGTAGTTTTTTGTGAGGCAGCAAAATTAATGTCAACAATACGTTACGCATTCACACTTCGCGAGCGACAGAATGGCTGATTTCAGGCCCCGCCTATCGTAATCGTAAACTTTTCGTTACGGACCAGTGATCAAATCCTCGCGCCACCCCGCTCACAGCCGCTGACGTACCTTCGAAACCGGGTTATTCCTGACCACAGGCTTTGACAAGAACACTTTAAAAACAGCAGCCTTTCGAGGACATCAGCATGGCCCAGACGCTTTACATGGCACGCGAGCCGGACGCTTCGGGTTTCATCGATTACACGGCGGACGAACATGCGGTATGGAACACCCTGATCACCCGGCAGATGACCATCATCGAAGGGCGTGCCTGTCAGGAGTATCTGGACGGCATCGAACAACTGGGCCTGCCGCTCGATCGCATCCCTCAGCTAGGCGAAATCAACAAGGTTCTGGGCGCGACCACTGGCTGGCAGGTCGAGCGAGTGCCCGCGCTGATCCCGTTCCAGACGTTCTTTGAACTGCTGGCCAGCAAGCGCTTCCCGGTGGCGACGTTTATTCGCACCGAGGAAGAACTGGATTATCTTCAGGAGCCGGACATCTTTCACGAAATCTTTGGTCACTGCCCGCTGCTGACTAATCCTTGGTTTGCCGAATTTACCCATACCTACGGCAAACTCGGCCTGAGCGCGAGCAAGGAGCAACGTGTATATCTGGCCCGGCTGTACTGGATGACCATCGAATTTGGTCTGGTCGATACACCACAGGGACGGAAAATCTACGGCGGCGGTATTCTTTCTTCGCCAAAGGAGGCGGTTTACAGTTTGTCATCAGCCCCCGAACACCAGCCTTTCGATCCGCTTGAAGCGATGCGCACACCGTATCGCATCGACATTCTGCAACCGCTGTACTTTGTCCTGCCGGATTTGAAGCGTCTGTTCGATCTGGCGCAGCAAGACATCATGGCGCTGGTCGGGCAAGGCATGCTGTTGGGCTTGCACGCTCCCAAATTTCCACCTAAAACCAAAAGCCACGCCGCTTGACCCTCGGCCCGCTATCCGAAAAGGACCCTCTGCTTATGACCACCTTGAATCAAGCTCACTGTGAAGCCTGCCGTGCCGACGCGCCGCAGGTCAGCGAAGCCGAATTGCCGGAACTGCTCAAGCAGATCCCGGACTGGAACATCGAGGTCCGCGACGCGGTGATGCAGCTGGAAAAAGTGTTTCTGTTCAAGAATTTCAAATGGGCGCTGGCGTTCACCAACGCGGTGGGCGAAATTGCTGAAGCAGAAGGCCATCACCCGGGCCTGTTGACCGAGTGGGGCAAAGTGACCGTGACCTGGTGGAGCCACTCGATCAAAGGCCTGCACCGCAACGATTTCATCATGGCCGCGCGCACTGACGAAGTGGCCAAGGATGCAGAAGGCCGAAAATAAAATGTTCAATGGGCCGCGGACCCTGCTCACGCGGTCTGGCCCAATGAAATCAAGCTCGTCAGCGCCTCGCGAGATAAAAAGCCGGGCAGTAAAAAAGCCATTTTGTTTCACAATCAGGGCAATCGGGGTAAAAAAATATCCTGATTGTCATTTTCGGTGGGGTATCCTGCGCAGGCTTTTTTAAAGCACGGTTCTATCTGCAACCCCTTGCGAGGAGCGACGACGATGCATGAAATCCCTAACTTCCCACCAGGCCAACAGGAACCACCACAGTCGACCCTGGCTCAACAGGAGCTTGGTCAACCTGTCGCAATGAAAGCAGCACCCTCGGCTCAAGACAGCCAGAAAGCCGGAAGCAAAGACTGAAGGCGATTGTTTTCAGGCGTATCGAAAAACGGTTCTGCCGATTTTCAATACGCCTGGAAAACCAGTAACAGGCAAACAGCAGATTTTTATGAGCGACTTCACTGAAACGCAAGCCAATGCCCTGATTGGCACCGCCGAGAAAATGATCGAAATCTGGTCACGCCTCAGCCCGGAAAAACAGAGCGCCCTGCTCGCCCGTTTCGGTACTCAGGAAAACGCCTTGGCCGCCCTCGTGACCACACAGCTTGTAGCCCCGGCAAACAAATAATCCTCCATTCGCCGTTTATTTCACTTCGTTGCACCTGCATGACGCGATGCGTCGGTATGATAAGCACTTCGAGAGCTTGCTAAGGGTTTTTCCCTGCCCGCTCGAACGCCATACCCGCACAGAATGAAAGCCTGCCCCATGCCCGAGACACAGCAAACCACGCCGCAAACTCCTATGGCTGTTACCCAGACCGTCATTTCCATTGTGATGTTCACGTTTATCGGCTACCTGAATATCGGTATTCCGCTTGCCGTACTGCCAGGCTACGTCCACAGCGATTTAGGCTTCGGCGCGGTTATCGCAGGCCTGGTGATCAGCGTGCAGTACCTGGCGACATTGATCAGTCGACCATGGGCGAGCCGTATCATCGACAATCTGGGCAGCAAGAAAGCCGTGCAGATCGGCCTGACCGGCTGCGGACTGAGCGGTGTGTTCATGCTGGTGCCGGTCTGGCTGGACAGCTGGCCGATGGCGAGCCTGGTGATTCTGCTGATTGGCCGGGTGATTCTCGGCAGCGCGGAAAGTCTGGTAGGTTCGGGCTCGATTGGCTGGGGCATCGGCCGGGTCGGCGCGCAGAACACTGCCAAAGTGATCTCCTGGAACGGTATCGCCAGCTACGGCGCTCTGGCCATCGGCGCACCGCTGGGTGTCTGGATGGTTGACTCACTCGGGTTGTGGACAGTAGGTGTCAGCATCATGCTGCTCTGCGCACTGGGCCTGTACCTGACCTGGCACAAGCAGGCCGCACCGATTGTGCCAGGTGAACGGCTGCCCTTCATGCACGTACTGGGGCGAGTGTTTCCACACGGCATGGGCCTGGCGCTGGGCGGCATCGGCTTCGGCACCATCGCCACCTTTATCACCCTGTATTACGCGAGCAACCACTGGCCGAATGCGGCGCTGTGTCTGACCCTGTTCGGTGGCAGCTTCATCGCGGCGCGCCTGCTGTTCGGCAACCTGATCAATCGTCTGGGCGGCTTTCGGGTAGCGATTGTCTGCCTGTCAGTGGAAAGCCTGGGGTTGTTGCTGCTGTGGATGGCCCCCACTCCGGAGCTGGCACTGGCTGGCGCGGCGTTGACCGGTTTCGGGTTCTCGCTGGTGTTTCCCGCACTGGGCGTGGAAGCCGTCAATCTCGTCCCTGCCTCCAGCCGGGGCGCTGCGGTCGGCGCTTATTCGCTGTTCATCGACCTGTCCCTGGGCATCACCGGCCCACTGGCAGGCGCGATTGCCGCAGGCTTCGGCTTTGTCTCGATCTTCCTGTTCGCGGCGCTGGCGTCACTTACCGGGCTGGCGTTGAGCGTCTA
Source organism: Pseudomonas meliae (assembly GCF_001400515.1). NCBI lineage: Bacteria > Pseudomonadati > Pseudomonadota > Gammaproteobacteria > Pseudomonadales > Pseudomonadaceae > Pseudomonas > Pseudomonas meliae. The sequence continues at coordinate 5,381 of NZ_LJQT01000098.1, forward strand.
TCTGTACAAGCAGGCGCAGGTATTGCGCCACTGATGATCGGTTCCGGTCAGCTTTCCCACGATCCAGAAAGGCATGCGACGCAGAGCGTCGCACGATATTCGGGCTGATCGTTCCCACGCTCCAGCGTGGTAACGCCGTTCTGGACGCTCTGCGTCCGATCTTGAAGGGCCAGCCGTACTCAGAAATCCACTTTCCCGCGTCCGGCCTTGATCGAGCCGCGTTTGCTCTTGGACTCCAGGCGGCGGGTCTTGGAACCCAGGGTCGGCCGTGTCGGGCGGCGTTTCTTTTCGACTTTGGCGGCGTTGACGATCAACTCGCTCAAGCGCAATAACGCGTCGGCGCGGTTCTGTTCCTGAGTGCGGTATTGCTGGGCCTTGAGCACGATCACGCCATCTCTGGTGATGCGGCTGTCACTCAACGCCAGCAGCCGCTCCTTGTAGAACGGCGGCAGCGACGAGGCGTTGATGTCGAAACGCAAATGCACGGCGCTGGAGACCTTGTTGACGTTCTGACCGCCCGCGCCCTGGGCGCGAATGGCCGTCAACTCGATCTCGGCGTCCGGCAGATGGACATTGTTGGAAATCACCAGCATCGGGGCATCTTCTTTTCTGCTCCAGGCACGGTTATTTACCAGTCTCGGCATTCATGACAACGCTACGCCTGTTCTTGGCTCGATAACACACCCACATGACCGCCAGCCAGACCGGTATCGCGTAAACCGATATCTGGATGCCGGGAATCATCAGCATGATGCCGAGGATAAACAGCACAAACGCCAGACACACGTAGTTACCGTAGGGATACCACAGCGCCTTGAACAGCGGCACTTGGCCGGTACGGTTCATGTGCTGGCGGAATTTCAGATGCGAATAGCTGATCATCGCCCAGTTGATGACCAGGGTGGCCACTACCAGCGACATCAACAGCTCCAGCGCCTGCTGCGGCACGAAGTAATTGAGCAGAACCGCCACCACGGTCACCGCGGCAGACGCAAAGATAGCCTTGACCGGCACCCCGCGCCTGTCGACCTGCGCCAGCGCCCTGGGCGCATCGCCCTGCTCGGCCATGCCTACCAACATGCGGCTGTTGCAATAAGTGCCGCTGTTATAGACCGACAGCGCTGCAGTCAGTACCACGAAGTTCAGGATATGCGCCGCCGCATCGCTACCCAGCATCGAGAACACCTGCACGAACGGGCTGCCGCTATAGGAGTCACCCGAGGCATTGAGGCTGGCCAGCAGGCTGTCCCAGGGTGTCAGCGACAACAGCACCACCAGTGCGCCGATGTAGAAAATCAGAATGCGGTAGATGACCTGATTGATCGCCTTGGGGATCACGGTCTTCGGCTGTTCGGCCTCGGCAGCGGTGAAGCCGAGCATTTCCAGGCCGCCAAACGAGAACATGATGATTGCCAGCGCCATGACCAGCCCGCCGACACCATTGGGAAAGAATCCGCCGTGTTCCCAGAGGTTGCTGACCGACGCCTGCGGGCCGCCACTGCCACTGACCAGCATGTAACTGCCCAGCGCGATCATGCCGATAATCGCCACCACCTTGATGATCGCGAACCAGAACTCGGTCTCGCCGAACACCTTGACGTTGGTCAGGTTGATGGCATTGATGAGAATGAAGAACGCAGCCGCTGAAACCCAGCTCGGGATGTCCGGCAGCCAGTAATGAATGTACTTGCCGACAGCAGTCAGCTCCGACATACCGACCAGGATGTACAGCAGCCAGCAATTCCAGCCGGACAGGAACCCGGCGAAACCGCCCCAATAATTGTGGGCAAAATGGCTGAACGACCCGGCGACGGGTTCTTCGACGATCATCTCGCCAAGCTGGCGCATGATCATGAAGGCGATGAAGCCGCAGATGGCATAACCGAGAATCATCGACGGCCCGGCTGATTTCAGCACGCCCGCCGAGCCGAGAAACAAGCCAGTGCCGATAGCGCCGCCCAGAGCAATCAGCTGAATGTGCCGATTCTTCAGACCGCGCTTCAATTCACCCGAGGGTGCAGTTGTTTCACTCATTCGATAGCTACCTGATTGTTCTTGTTCTGTGACCGGAAAGGAACTGCCGCGCTTGTGACGCAACAGAATTGCAGCACCCCGGACGGGTGATCCGAAGTATTGAGCAGCAATGATTCACAGAAAAAAGCGCGGCATTGTACACCTGCATCCAGGTTGAGGTTTGAAACAGGGAAATGAATGCAGCGGGGCTGTATGACAAGGTTTTTCACATCGCCAAAAACGACAACGCCAGCCCTGGGGGCTGGCGATGCCATTCATTCACACCACAGGATCACTCAGGCTTGCGACGACCGAAGCCTGGACGCTGACCTGAACCTGCCGGTGGACCGCGACGCTTGCCTGACGGCGCATCGTCGTTGACCAGCTTGATGCCGACACGCTTTGGCCCAGGCTTGGCCGGGCGCTTATTCATCTCGCTCGGACGCTCGGCGACCGGTGTGCCACGGCTGTTGTCTGCCGGACGCGGTGCACGAGAACCGGGCTTGCCCGAGTCCTTGCGCGGCGAAGGACGCTGCGTGGAGTCGCCGCCACGCGGACGATCACGTTCGCTGCCGGTAATTTGCGGCTGACGCGGTGCGCGGTCGCCAGTCGCCGGAGCGCCAGCAGCCGGACGCAAGGTGCGAACGCGCTCGCCTTTGCCCAGAGGGCGCGACGATTGACGCTGCAGACGTTCCATCTTGTCTTTGGTCTTGGCATTCATCTGCGGCTGGGCCACAGGTTGCAGACCGACTTCGGCAGCCAGAATGTCGACTTCGTACTGGCTCATTTCGCGCCAGCGGCCCATCGGCAGGTCGGAGTTGAGGAACACCGGCCCGTAACGCACGCGCTTCAGACGGCTGACCACCAGCCCCTGGGATTCCCAGAGACGGCGCACTTCACGGTTACGACCTTCCATTACCACGCAGTGATACCAGTGGTTGAAACCTTCGCCGCCTGGTGCCTGCTGGATGTCGGTGAAACGTGCCGGACCGTCTTCAAGAATCACACCATTCTTGAGGCGCAGCAGCATGTCGTCATCGACTTCGCCACGCACACGAACCGCGTATTCGCGGTCCATTTCAAACGACGGGTGCATCAGACGGTTGGCGAGTTCACCGTCAGTGGTGAACATCAGCAGACCGGTGGTGTTGATGTCGAGACGGCCGATGTTGATCCAGCGACCCTCTTTCGGGCGCGGCAAACGATCGAACACGGTCGGACGACCTTCAGGGTCGTCACGGGTGCAGATTTCGCCATCGGGCTTGTTGTACATGATCACGCGGCGAACCGTTTCGGCTGCTTCTTCGCGCTTGATGACGCGACCATCGACACTGATGGCGTCATGCAGGTCGACGCGTTGACCGAGGGTCGCGTCCTTGCCATTGACCTTGATGCGGCCTTGGGTAATCCAGGCTTCTACGTCACGGCGTGAACCCACGCCAATGCGCGCCAGAACCTTCTGCAGCTTTTCGCCTGCGGGTCCGATTTCCTGGCTGTCCTGCTTGTCTTTTTCACTCATCTGGGCACCTCCCGGTGTGTCGAATCAGGGCTGGCCGAGAACCGGCAAGACCTGTGCCCGGCACGCTGTGGATAGCGGCAGGGCGAAATACTTGAAAGCCCGGGCGACACTTGATCGCCGAGGGTCGGCCATCATACGCCCCTGCGTCGGTTTACGCATCCAGCGTCAGTGGCAAATGCCCGAATCACTTCTTCTTTTTACGACCGGCGGTCTTGAGCTTCGCCAGCCGCCTGGCAGACTCCTCGAGTACCGTGCGCTTGTCATCCTTGTCGAGTTTCTTCCAGGCCTTGATTTCCCGCTTGCTGCGGCCACAGCCCAGGCAGATATCATCATCGAACTTGCACAGGCTGATGCAGGCTGATGCAGGGGTTCTTGGTCGAACTCATGGGCAGCGGGTCTCATGGCGAGGGATATAGTTTGTGACTCTGGTCAGGCATATGAATTCGACCGAAGTGCGCTGCACGCTCCAGGACGAGGTATCAAGAGGACGCAGAACGCTCATGGCTACATACAGGTCTTGTGGGAGCGAGCTTGCTCGCGAAAGGGCCCTTACAGAATCCGAAAATAGCGAGCCTGCACCATCGCCTTCGCGAGCAAGCTCGCTCCCACGAGACTTGTGTATCACGCTGAACGCCTCAGCGTGGGAGCGATAGTCAATCAGACCTCATCGTCGCCTTTGTAGTCTTCAGGCTCTGGCTCCGCCCGCAGCAGGTCGTCGAAGTCGGTCTTGAGGCCTTGCTCCATCGAATCCAGTTCCACCAGCAGGCTGCGGAAGCTGGTTTCGTCGCGAGGTGCTTCGGGTTCCGCTTCCGGATCGAGGCTGGCGTCGGCCAGGGCCTGCAGGTGCGCCGGTACGGGGGCGTCTTCGAAATCCAGGACCGGCTCGGTTTCCATCTCGCGCAGGTCGGCCAGCGGCGGCAGCTCGTCCAGGCTTTTGAGGTTGAAGTGATCCAGAAAACCCTTGGTGGTGGCAAACATCGCCGGCTTACCGGGCACGTCACGATAGCCCACCACCCGAATCCACTCGCGTTCCAGCAGGGTCTTGACGATGTGGCTGTTCACCGCAACACCGCGCACGTCTTCAATTTCGCCCCGCGTGATCGGCTGGCGATAAGCGATCAAAGCCAGGGTTTCCAGCATGGCGCGGGAGTAACGCTGCGGCCGTTCTTCCCACAACCGTCCGACCCAAGGGGAGAACCGGTCACGAATCTGCAGGCGATACCCCGAAGCGACTTCCTTGAGTTCGAAAGCACGCCCCTCGCAGGACTTACGCAGCACCTCCAGCGCTTTTTTGAAAATCGGCGGTTCGGGACGCTCGCCCTCTTCGAACAGCTCATACAGCCGCTCCAGTGTCTGCGGCTTTCCGGAGGCCAGCAGAAAGGCTTCAAGCAACGGGGCCAGTTCACGCGGTTCGTTGAGGTTCATGGGTGTGTTCTTGCTCTACTCGGCTCGCGCCCGGACATGGATCACCGCAAAGGGCTCGTTTTGGACCAGCTCGACAAGGGATTCCTTGACCAGCTCCAGCACCGCCATAAATGTCACGACCACACCCAAACGCCCTTCTTCTGCGGTAAACAGCTCGGCGAACGGTACAAAACCGCTGCCCTTGAGACGTTCCAGCACGTCGCTCATGCGCTCACGCGTCGACAGCGCCTCGCGGCTGACCTGATGGCTTTCGAACATGTCGCCGCGGTGCAGCACTTCGGCCATCGACATCAGCACTTCTTCAAGACTGACATCCGGCAGCAACTTGCGCGCACGGGCTTCGGGGGCGTCCAGTTTCGGTACGATGACATCGCGGCCGACCCGGCTCAGGCCGTCAATACCTTCAGCAGCGGCCTTGAAGCGCTCGTATTCCTGCAGGCGGCGAATCAGCTCGGCGCGCGGGTCGCCCTCTTCCTCTTCGACTTCCGCCGAGCGCGGCAGCAGCATGCGCGACTTGATCTCAGCCAGCATGGCGGCCATGACCAGGTATTCGGCCGCCAGCTCCAGGCGCACGGTTTTCATCAACTCGACGTAACCCATGTACTGCTTGGTGATCTCGGCCACGGGAATATCGAGGATATCGATGTTCTGTTTGCGGATCAGGTACAGCAGCAGGTCGAGCGGCCCCTCGAACGCTTCAAGAAAGACCTCCAGCGCATCGGGCGGAATGTACAGGTCCAGCGGCATCTGCGTGACCGCACGCCCGTAGACCAGCGCGAACGGCAGCTCCTGCTGGGCGTCTGCCTGGCTGTCGACTGCCTCGACGACGGTCATTAAGCGCGTTCACCGAACGGCGTTGGATCACCGCAGCCAACCCGAACCACTTCGGGCTCTCCGCCAGCCAGGTTGATGACTGTGGACGCCGAAATACCGCCGATCCCGCCATCAATGATCAGGTCCACCTGATGCTCGAGAATCTGGCGCATCTCGTAGGGATCGCTGAGCGGCACAGTGTCACCCGGCATGATCAGGCTGACGCTCATCAGCGGCTCGCCCAATTGCTCGAGCAAGGCCTGGGCAATGGGGTGGCTCGGCACGCGCAGGCCGATGGTGCGGCGCTTGGGGTGCAGCACCAGGCGCGGCACCTCGCGAGTGGCGTTGAGAATAAAGGTGTACGGCCCCGGCGTGTGCGCCTTGAGTGCGCGGAAAGCGCCGGTGTCGACCTTGGCAAAAAGCCCCAGTTGCGACAGGTCGCAGCACATCAGGGTGAAGTTGTGCTTGTCGTCCAGCTGACGCAGACGGCGGATACGCTCGATGGCGCTCTTGTCACCGATCTGGCAACCCAGCGCATAGGACGAATCTGTCGGGTACACCACCAGCCCGCCGGCTTTTATGATTTCCGCGGCCTGTTTGATCAGGCGCGGCTGCGGGTTTTCCGGATGGACCTGGAAAAATTGACTCACGGTAACTTCCTGTTCAGACGGCGGCAGTAGGCTGTTCATGTTTGAATCTGCACCACAAAGGCGGTAGATCTTCAGGCACGGGACGATAAGTGCCGATCTCGCCCCAGTTGCCAGGACCGTGGAAGTCGCTGCCGGCAGTAACCAGCAGACCGAACTCGCGTGCAAGGATGGCAAGGGTCCCAACCTGATCGGCAGGCTGCATGCCATTGACCACTTCTATGGCGTGCCCACCGGCCTGGACGAAATCGCCGACCAGTTTACGCCGTTTACTGCGAGTAAAGTCATAATGTGAAGGATGCGCGAGGCTGACCCATGCACCCGATGCCCGCAAGGTGGCGACGGTTTCTTCCAGCGTTGGCCAGTGCTGCTTCACATCGCCCAGTTTGCCAGCACCCAGCCATTTGCGAAACGCCTCGGCGCGGTCCTTGACGAAACCTGCGCGCACCATGAAGTCAGCAAAGTGTGGACGCGCAGGCGCATTACCGCTGTCACCCAGCTCCTGCTGGATCGCGCGAGCGCCTTCCAGCGCGCCAGGCATACCTTTGATCGCCAATTTGCGGCTGATTTCTTCAGCACGCAGCCAGCGTCCCTCATGCAAACGGCTGATAGCTTCAGTCAGCGCCGGGGCCTGGGTATCGAATCCATAGCCCAGAATATGGATGGTCGCACCGCCCCAGGTGCAGGACAGCTCCACCCCGTTGACCAGCTGCATGCCCAATGAATGCGCTGCCGCGCGGGCTTCTTCAAGCCCTTCGAGGGTGTCGTGGTCGGTCAGCGAAAGGACGCGCACGCCGTTTTCATGAGCACGGGCAACCAGTGCCGTGGGCGAGAGCGCCCCGTCGGAAGCGGTGCTGTGGCAGTGCAGGTCAACATTCATAGTGGTGCTTTCGTGTTCATTGATGTTTGTTATTATGCCGCCACATCCTGCTTCTGGCTGCCATTGTGAAACAATTCATCGACTTCATCCCGCTGCTCCTGTTTTTCATCGTTTACAAAACCGAGCCGCGTGCCGTGGATATCCTCGGCAATACCTATATGGTAGGCGGCATTTTCAGCGCAACGGCGATGCTGATCATCAGTTCGGTGGTGGTCTACGGCATTCTTTACCTCAAACAGCGCAAGCTGGAAAAAAGCCAGTGGCTCACACTGGTCGCCTGTCTGGTGTTTGGCAGTCTGACACTGGCCTTCCACAGCGAAACCTTCCTGAAATGGAAAGCCCCGGTGGTCAACTGGCTATTTGCCGTGGCTTTCGCCGGCAGTCATTTCATCGGTGACCGCCCGCTTATCCAGCGCATCATGGGCCACGCATTGACCCTGCCAGCGTCGATCTGGACCCGGCTCAACATCGCCTGGATCGTATTCTTCCTGTTCTGCGGCGCGGCCAACCTGTACGTGGCCTTCACCTATCAGGAATTCTGGGTCGACTTCAAAGTATTCGGCAGCCTGGGCATGACCCTGATCTTCCTGGTCGGCCAGGGGATCTACCTGTCACGCCATCTGCACGACACCGCACCCAATACGACCAAATCCGAGGACTGACATGCTCTACGCAATCATCGCCACCGACGTCGAAAACTCGCTGGAAAAACGCCTCAGCGTGCGCCCGGCACACCTTGAGCGCCTAAACGCGCTCAAGGATGAAGGCCGTCTGGTGCTGGCCGGCCCACACCCGGCAGTCGACAGCAACGACCCGGGGGCTGCCGGTTTCAGCGGCAGCCTGATCGTGGCCGAGTTTGAATCGCAAAGCGCCGCCAAGGCGTGGGCCGAAGCCGATCCATATGTTGCGGCAGGCGTTTATGCCAATGTCGTGGTCAAGCCATTCAAGCTCGTCCTGCCCTGATCACCTCCTCTGACACCCTTACGCGCTCTGCCTCAACCGAGCCAGAGCCGTATTGAACCCCGCCTCTTGCTCATCCTTCCTGACACCCTGCCGATACCCTGCTCAATGTGCGAATTTATATGGCTCGGTAAAAGGGAGTTCAGATGCGTTCAGGTACGTGGTGTCTGTTGGCAGTTTTGATGGCGACGGGGTTTCAGGTGAACGCCGAGACGGTCAATGAGAGCGGCGCAGTGCAGCCTTTGCACCTGCCCAGCCCCGCCAATCAGATTGCCGACCTTCAGTTGCGGCTCAAGGACAGCGAGCGTCAGCGCGACGAGCTGACACGGCAGTTGCAAAACGTCGATCCGGAACGCGACAACGCCTTGTTGACACGTTTGCGCCAGGAGAACCAAAAGCTCAAGTTGCAGCTCAAAGAAGCACTGTCGGCAGCGCCTCCTCGCTTGCTGACCGAGCAACAACAATGGTTCATCGCAGGCGGTGGCGTTGCGATGTTCGCCCTTCTGTGCGGTATATTGGTCAGCGGTTGGCGTAGGCAACGTCGGCAGTGGCTAAATTGAGTGAGTCATGAGCGAGCTGTTACTAATTGATGATGATCAGGAGCTGTGCGAACTGCTGAGCAGTTGGCTGAGCCAGGAAGGCTTTCAGGTGCGCGCCTGTCACGACGGGGCCAGTGCGCGTCAGGCTCTGGCCGATGCAGCTCCGGCGGCCGTGGTGCTGGACGTGATGCTGCCTGATGGCAGCGGCCTGGAACTGCTCAAGCAATTGCGCAATGACCACCCGGACCTGCCGGTGGTCATGCTCTCGGCACGCGGCGAACCGCTGGACCGCATTCTGGGCCTTGAACTGGGCGCTGATGACTACCTGGCAAAACCCTGCGACCCGCGTGAGCTCACCGCCCGCCTGCGCGCCGTGCTGCGTCGCAGTCACCCAGTGGCGTCGTCTACGCAACTGGAACTGGGTGACCTGACCTTCAGCCCGATGCGCGGCGTGGTCAGTGTCGACGAAAAGGAACTGACCCTCACCGTCTCCGAAAGCCGTCTGCTTGAAGCACTGATGCGCCAGCCCGGCGAACCACTGGACAAGCAGGAGCTGGCGCAACTGGCGCTGGGCCGCAAACTGACGCTCTACGACCGCAGCCTGGACATGCACGTCAGCAACCTGCGCAAGAAAATCGGCCCTCACGCTGACGGTCGTCCACGCATCGTCGCCCTGCGCAGCCGCGGCTATTATTATGCTTTGTAAGCAACTGCCCCCTTACACAAGCTTTACCAAGCGCTGACTGCGCTTGACCTTGATCTCCCTAAACTGGGCTCATCGGCATCGAGCCGCACTAGAGACAAGGAGAAACACCATGCGCAAGACCCTGATCGCTTTGATGTTCGCCACTGCCCTGCCGACCATTGCCATGGCCGCACCACCAGCGCCACCTGCCGGTGGCCCGGATGCTGACGCACCTGCCATGCACATGGATCGCGATGACCGCGGCCCTGGCCCTGGCCCACGTATGGATCGCGGCCCTGGCCCGATGGGACCGATGGCCGAGCTGGACCTGACACGTGAACAGCGTCAGCAGATCGAACGCTTGATGCGCGAGCAACGGCACGAGCGCCGCGAAATCACTCAGAGCTACCTGGAAAAAATGCCTGCTGCCGACCAGAAAGCAATGCACGACGAAATCGAAGCCAAACGCTCCAAGACCGACAGCGAAGTTCGTGCACTGCTGAGGCCTGACCAGCAGAAGCTGTTTGACGAAATCAAGAAGAAAGAAGATGAGCGTCGCGCCGAATGGGCCGAGTTCAAGGCCTGGAAAGCAGCAAAAGCGGCAAAAACGCTGTAATCATCAGGCCTCGCGGCCCGATAAGCTGAACACAACCCGGCATGCACGCGCATGCCGGGCTTTTTTACTGAGACCGAGGAAATCCTGTGCGTTCATTGTTCTGGCGAATCCTGGCCAGCTTCTGGCTGGCCATTGCTCTGGTGGGAGGCCTGTCGGTGCTCGTCGGGCACATGCTCAATCAGGACGCATGGATTCTCAATCGTCATCCGGTGCTCAACTCACTGCCGGAACAATGGACACAGCGCTTCGAGGAAAAGGGCGCGGATAACGCTCAGGATTTCCTTCAGGACATCAAACGACGCAATCGTATCGACGTTCAGGTGCTCAGCGACAGCGGCGAGCCTATGGTGCGTGGCACTTTCCCGCCGCGCTGGAAGCCCGACAGCAGGCCGACGAGGATCAGGGCCGCAAACTGCCCTGGCGCCGCCTGGCCACTAAATACAGCAGCCCGAAAACCGGTGAAACGTACCTGTTCATCTACCGCGTTCCACACCCGGAGCTCGACGAGTGGCATCGCCAGAGCCTGATGTGGCCGCTGAGTGCGCTGGGCATTGCACTGGTGGTGCTGACCCTTTTCAGCCTGTTCGTGACACTCTCGATCACCCGACCGCTGAGCCGTCTGCGCGGCGCCGTGCATGATCTGGGGCAGACCAGCTATCAACAGCACAGCCTCGGCCAACTGGCCAATCGGCGTGACGAATTCGGCGTACTGGCCACTGACTTCAACCGTATGGGCGCACGCCTGCAAAGCCTGATTGGCAGCCAGCGGCAGCTATTGCGTGATGTGTCACATGAACTTCGTTCGCCACTGGCCCGGCTGCGTATCGCCCTGGCGCTGGCTGAACGTGCGGAGCCTGCCGAGCGGGAAAAGCTCTGGCCACGGCTGGGTCGTGAATGCGACCGGCTGGAGGCGCTGATCAGCGAGATTCTGGCCCTTGCGCGCCTCGACGCCGAGCTTCGCGGCCCTGAGCCCGTCGACCTCGAAGCGCTGCTGCAGCGCCTGAAGAACGACACCCAACTGGACGGTATCGACCAGAACATTCGCGTCGAGGTGCAGGACAACCTGCAGCTCAAAGGCTGGCCGGACATGATCGAACGTGCGCTGGACAACCTGCTGCGCAACGCGCTGCGCTTCAACTCCACCGGTCAGCGCATCGATCTGCAGGCAACTCAGGTCGGCGATTACGTCCGTCTGAGCGTCCGCGATCATGGCCCGGGGGTTGCCGACGAACATCTGGCACAACTGGGCGAGCCGTTTTACCGCGCCCCCGGCCAGACGACGCCGGGACACGGCCTGGGGCTGGCGATCGCCAAACGCGCAGCGGAACGGCATGGCGGCAGCCTGATACTGGGCAATCACCCGGACGGCGGCTTCATTGCCACGCTGGATCTGCCCAGAGAACCGCTCAGCTCATCATCTGTTTAGCCTTGCCACTCGCTGACAAACCCGCCAACGTCGACTTTCGGGGCTTCGCGCGGCGGGTTCTGCGGGGTGCCGAGGTATAGAAAGCCAATCACCTCTTCGTCGGCCTCAAGCCCGAACCCTTTGGCGACGTGTGGCGTATAGCACAGCTCACCCGTCCTCCAGACCGCGCCGACACCCAGTGCATATGCCGCCAGCAACACGCCGTGGGCGGCGCACCCGGCGGTGATCAGTTGTTCCGAACGCGGAACCTTGAAATGGTCTTGCAAGCGAGCGATCACCACCACGACCAAGGGTGCGCGCAACGGTCCCAGACGGGCCTTTTCCAGCGCCTGCGGGGTAATCTCACCGCTACTTTGCTGCAGCGCTTCCACCAGCAGCTCGCCCATGCGCTCACGGGCCGGGCCTTCGACGGTCAGGAAACGATAAGGCTTGAGCTGTCCATGATCCGGTGAGCGCAGCGCCGCACCGAACATGATTTCCCGCTGCGCAGCGTCCGGGGCCGGGTCGACCAGTCGTGGAACCGATACACGATTGAGCAAAACGTCGAGCGCCTGCATGGACTGTCTCCTTGAAAAGTGATCGAGCATTCTAGAGCCTGTTTACCGTCAATAACGAGTGCGACGGACAATTCCTTACCCACTCTGTCGAACCCTGCCCTTGGCTGCACTGGTTTACATGCCTTCAAGCGCGGGTAGAATGGCGCCTTCCCTCACACCCGCCCGAGCCATTCATGTCGTTGCCGACCTTTCGCATCATCGGTTTCATTATCGGCATCTTCCTGATCACCCTGGCTGTCGCCATGATCGTGCCTATGGCTACGCTGGTCATCTACGACCGTTTCGAGGACCTGCGCGAGTTCCTGTGGGCCAGCGCCATTACCTTTATCGCCGGCCTGGCGCTGGTGGTGCCCGGACGCCCCGACAACGTCCAGTTGCGCCCGCGGGACATGTACATGCTGACCGTCTCCAGCTGGATCGTGGTGTGCATCTTCGCCGCCCTGCCCTTTCTGCTGACCCAGCACATCAGTTACACCGATTCGTTCTTTGAAAGCATGTCAGGCATCACCGCCACCGGTTCCACCGTGCTCAGCCATCTGGACAGCATGTCACCGGGCATTCTGATCTGGCGTTCGATGCTGCACTGGCTTGGCGGTATCGGCTTCATCGGTATGGCCGTGGCGATTCTGCCGTTGCTGCGCATTGGTGGCATGCGCCTGTTCCAGACCGAATCGTCGGACCGCTCGGAAAAGGTCATGCCCCGCTCGCACATGGTGGCCAAGTTCATTGTGCTGGCCTATGTCGGCTTTACCGCGCTGGGCAGCGTGGCCTTCTGGGCGGCGGGCATGAGCCTGTTCGATGCGATCAACCATGCGATGTCGGCCATTTCCACGGGCGGGTTCTCTACCTCCGACCTGTCGCTGGCCAAGTGGCCGCAGCCTGCGGTGCATTGGGTCGCGATTGTGGTGATGATCCTCGGCAGCCTGCCCTTTACCCTGTATGTCGCGACCCTGCGCGGTAATCGCAAGGCGTTGATCAAGGATGAGCAGGTGCAGGGGCTGATCGGGCTGCTGTTGGTCACCTGGCTGGTAATGACCGTCTGGTACGCCAACACCACCGACCTGCCGTGGACCGAGGCGCTGCGTCACGTGGCCCTGAACGTGACGTCGGTGGTGACGACTACCGGTTTTGCACTCGGTGACTACAGCCTGTGGGGCAACTTCTCGCTGATGCTGTTCTTCTATCTGGGTTTCATCGGCGGCTGTTCGGGCTCGACGGCGGGCGGGGTGAAGATCTTCCGCTTTCAGGTCGCCTATATCCTGCTCAAGACCAACCTTAATCAACTGATTCACCCACGCGCGGTGATGAAGCAGAAATACAACGGCCATCGACTGGACGACGAAATCGTTCGCTCGATTCTGACCTTTTCGTTTTTCTTCACCATCACCATCTGCCTGATCGCATTGATGTTGTCGCTGCTCGGGCTGGACTGGATGACCGCACTGACCGGGGCTGCCAGCACTGTGTCCGGTGTAGGGCCGGGGCTGGGAGAGGTGATTGGGCCTGCGGGCAACTTCTCTACCTTGCCCGATGCTGCCAAGTGGATTCTCTCCGGCGGCATGCTGCTCGGCCGCCTGGAGATCATTACCGTGCTGGTGCTGTGTGTGCCGGCGTTCTGGCGGCATTGAGGTCTGCTTCGCTTATTCGCGAAGACGGCATTTGATTTATCGTTCCCAAGCTCCGCGTGGTAATGCAGTCGCACTCTGCGTCGTCAGTGCCATCGCGGTTTAAAAGCGCCCTGGGGCGGTTTGGCCAAGGCTCGGTTCAGCCAGGCGCATAGCAACTAGTGCCCGCCCCCCGCCGCTGCCCCCGCCTTGGCGCCAAACGGCGGTTTGGCCAGCCAGACCAGCAGTATCAGCCCCGCGAATACCCAGCCCAGCAGGTAGAAATAATCCACCGTGGACATCATGTAGGCCTGCGCGTTTAGGGTGCGTTCCAGCTGTGCGTAGGCCTGCGGGCTCGCGCCGCCCAGGCTGTCGAGGGCATGCCGGGTTGTCGGGTCGAAAGTGCTGATGTTTTCACTCAGATAGGCATGATGCTGGTTGGCGCGACGGATCCAGATCCAGGTGGTCAGCGACGCCGCAAAGCTGCCGCCCAGGGTGCGCAGGAAGGTCGCCAGCCCCGAGCCGTCGGCGATCTGATTGGGTGGCAGGTCGGACAACAGAATGCTCAGGGTCGGCATAAAGAACAGCGCCACACCGATGCCCATGAACAACTGCACCATCGCCACGTGCTCGAAATCCACGTCAGTATTGAAGCCGGCACGCATGAAACAGCTCAGCCCCATCGCCAGAAACGCCAGCCCTGCCAGCAGACGCAAGTCGAACTTGTGCGCGTACTTGCCGACAAAGGGCGACATCAGCACCGGCAGGATGCCAATCGGCGCGACGGCCAGCCCCGCCCAGGTCGCGGTGTAGCCCATCTGGGTCTGCAACCACTGCGGCAGAATCAGGTTGATGCCGAAGAAGCCTGAATAGCCGCCGATCATCACCAGCGTACCGATACGGAAATTGCGGTAGGCAAACAGCCGCAGGTTAACGATCGGGTGCTTGTCGGTCATTTCCCAGATCACGAAGAAGACCAGCGCAACCAGCGAAATCAGCGAACCGAAGATGATGAAGTTCGACTCGAACCAGTCCAGATCATTGCCCTTGTCGAGCACTATCTGCAACGCGCCGACACCGACAATCAAGGCCAGCAAGCCGATGTAATCCAGCGGTTGATGAGCGGTGCTGACCGGCCTTTTAGCCATCTGCGAACGCACCACCAGCACAGCGAACAGGCCGATGGGGATGTTGATAAAGAAAATCCACGGCCAACTGTAACTGTCAGTGATCCAGCCACCGAGGATCGGCCCGGCGATAGGCGCAACCACCGCCACCATCGCCAGCAATGCCAGCAATGCCAGCACCATGCCCCTTTTCGCCGGAGGATAAACCGCGATCAGCAATGTCTGGCTCATCGGATACAGAGGACCGGCCACCATGCCCTGCAACGCCCGGAACCCCACCAGTTCCGGCATGGACTGGGAAATACCACACAAAAACGACGCCATCACGAACAGAATGGTTGCCCACAGAAACAGCTTCACCTCACCAAAGCGGCGACTGAGCCAGCCGGTCAGCGGCAAGGCAATCGCGTTGTTGACTGCGAACGAGGTAATCACCCAGGTGCTCTGCTCGGAGCTGACCCCCAGGTTGCCGGCGATGGTCGGCAACGCCACGTTGGCAATCGTGGTATCGAGCACCTGCATGAAGGTCGCCAGCGACAGACCGATGGTGCACAGCAACAGGCTTGGCGGGGTAAAAGAAGCGGGGGCGTTGTTGCTCATCGCAAATCCCTGAAGACGAGTGCGACACCCCGGCCAAGTGGCCGGGGTTCACGGATTGGCGGTTCAGCGCTGAACGGCAGTCTTGCCACTGGAAGCACTGTTCTCGTGAATCAGACGGGCGATCAACGCATCAGCGTCGGCCAGCTGCGCGGCGTAAACCTGAGTGCTGAAAGCGGCCTGCTTGCGCGGCTGTTGCGCCAGCACCGGACCGCTCTGGTCATGCAGATTGACCTCGACGGTGGTCGACAGACCGATGCGCAACGGATGCTTCGCCAGCTCTTCAGGGTTGATATGTACACGAACCGGCACACGCTGGACGATCTTGATCCAGTTACCCGTCGCGTTCTGTGCCGGCAACAGCGCAAAGGCACTGCCGGTGCCTGCGCCCAGGCTGTCGATGGTGCCGCTGTACTTCACATCGCTGCCATACAGGTCGGAGCTGATCTCCACCGGTTGACCGATGCGCATCTTGCCCAGTTGGGTTTCCTTGAAGTTGGCATCGATCCACAACTGATCCAGCGGGATCACAGCCATGGTCGCGGTGCCCGGCTGGATGCGCTGGCCCAGTTGCACGCTGCGCTTGGCCACATAACCGGTGACCGGCGCTACCAGCGTACTGCGTGCATTGGCCAGAAAGGCCTGACGCAACTGGGAGGCAGCAGCCTTGACGTCGGGATGTGAAGAAACAACCGTGTCATCGACCAGCGCCACGCTGGTGCTCAACTGCTGCTGAATGTTGTTCAACTCACTTTGCGCGCGGGTCAGGCTGTCTCTGGAATGCGACAGCTCTTCCTGGGAAATCGCCCCGCCCGCAGCCAGACTGCGCCGACGGTTGTAGTTCTCCTGAGCGGTCTGCACGGCGGTGCGCTGCGCAGCCAGTTGTGCCTTCATGCCATCGACATTGCTGTACAAACCACGCACCTGACGCACAACCTTACCCAGATTGGCCTCGGCGCTTTGCAGCGAAACTTCGGCATCGCTCGGGTCGAATTTGAGCAACACCTGCCCTTCGTGCACCAGATCCCCGGCGTCGGCACCAATGCTGATAACGGTTCCGGTAACCAACGGGGTGATTTCGACGACATTGCCATTCACGTAGGCGTCGTCGGTCTCTTCGCTCCATTGGCCGTAAAACTCGTACCAGGCCCAGATGGCCAAACCAAGAATCACGACGATGACGGCGAGCCCGATCAGCAGGAACTTGCGCTTGCCGGGCTTCGGCGTTTGCTGCGAGGACGGGGCAGATGTGTTTTCAGTGGCGGCAGTGGCCATGGCAGTTACCTTTTTATCAGCGAAGCGGCGAGACAGGAACGA
>NZ_LJQT01000098.1:22115-22738 GCF_001400515.1 Pseudomonas meliae
CCTGCCGACAGGTCTGCCGCTCAGCTTTTAGCTTTGGGGTTGAAGCTCAGACGAGTCAGGGTGATGTGGTCATCGGCGGCCACCAGTACCTTGGTGAGAATCCTTGTCAGGGTCTCGACCTCATCACTGTCGAGCGCGGCAAAGGTGTCATTCATGGCGTCCGCACCAATCTGCGGCAGCAGGTCAGAGAGCGCCTGCCCCTGCTCCGTCAGCGCCAGGCGCACCTGGCGACGATCAGTCGCTGACCGCTGGCGCACAACCAGCCCTTTCTGCTCCAGACGATCGAGCATGCGGGTCATCGAACCGCTGTCCAGCGACAGGTGACGACACAATTCCACAGGGGTGTCGGTCGAGAACTGGGCAATGATGATCAGCACCTTGAACTGCGCGAACGTCACGTCATAAGGCAGCAGGTACTTGTCGAGCATGCGGTCTTTGAGCGCATTGGTACGACCGACCAGCAGCCCGATCAGGCTGGAATCGAAATTGTCGGGGCTGAAATGTTTCAAGAAATCATCCAGATAGCTGCCTAGGCAGTGGTTGCAAAATATTACTGCCTAGGCAGCCGTTGTCAAAGCATTTATTAGCTTGCTTACTAAATACCCATAAAAAAACGACCGCTG
>NZ_LJQT01000098.1:22748-46293 GCF_001400515.1 Pseudomonas meliae
GCTGGCAAGGCGGTCGTTTTTGAAGGTGCGCGCGGGGAATCAGGCGGCGACGGGCACACCACTGTGAAAGCGAAACTCTTCGTCAGGGCTTTCGATCAGCTCACGCTCGGCCAGACGGATTTCCTCGATCTTGGCATCGACATCAGCCTTGTCGCCGTAGCTGTAAGCCAGCTTGAGATAATCCTGAAAATGCCGCGCTTCGGATTTCAGCAGGCCGCCGTAGAATTTGGCCAGTTCTTCGTCCAGGTGAGGCACCAGCGCAGCGAAGCGCTCACAGGAACGGGCCTCGACAATGGCACCGACGATCAGCGCGTCGGTCAGTCGGTAAGGATTGTGATTGCGCACAAGTTTGCGCAGCGCTCCGGCATAACGCGCCGAGCTGATGTTGGCCATAGGGATCTGGCGCTTTCTGATTATGCTGATCACTTGCTCGAAATGGCGCAGTTCTTCCCGAGCCAGACGCGACATCTTGCTCAACAGGTCGAACTTGTCGTTGTACTGAAACATGAACTGAAACGCAGCCCCGGCCGCCTTCTTCTCATTGTTCGCATGGTCGATCAGCAAGATATCCAGGTTGCGCAACGCGGCCTGAACCCAGCTGTCGGGGGTGCGGCAAAGCAGGAAGGCTTCGATTTCGGGGATCGGGTACATAAGCTCACAGAATGACAGAGAGACAAAGCCCGGCATTATACGAGGAGCGACGATGCCTCGCGATACAAATGCATGCAATGAAGGACGGCTGCCTGATCAGGCCCCGAACGCATCGCGCAGAAAGCCCGGTGCGATGTAACGCTGATAATGCGCCTCGGACAGCAGGAAAAACTCGCGATCGATCGCATCGCGCAATTCCGGCAGCGTCCAGTCACGAAACTCCGGCAGCAGCACAAAGCCGTAGGCCTCAACCTGACTGATGACCCGTGCGCCGCGCGCGATCAACTGGTAGGCCCAGCAATACTCGGACTGATGCGGCACGAAACGGATCTTGCGCTGGGTGAGCTGCGCGCGCAGCTTGTCGGCATCGAAGACTTCAAGCTTGGCAGTCATCACCTGGACCAGCAATTGTTCCAGACGCAGCCATACCGCTCTTTTTTCATCCTCGTTATAGCCGTTCCAGTGGATGACCTCGTGGTGGAACCGCTTGCAGCCACGGCACACCAGGTCCCCATAAACAGTGGAGCAAAGGCCGACGCAGGGGGTTTTGATAATGTAATCGGGCATGTCAGGCAGGACTGGGGAAGGCGAAACAGGGGCTCATGTTAGCCCTTTGTCTAAGCAAGTTCACCCCCGAAGATGTAGGGGCTAACTTACCTTTAGCGAAGTTTTGGCGTAGAATCAGCGAGCCTTTTAAGGCGCCAATGTCCGTTGGAAGCTGTTTTCAAAGCGTCACGAGCACAGTCAGGTTAACCCCGCATTGCGGCGTCGACAGGCCATTCCCTCATCAAGAATGGCCGTGTCGACCGTCACTCCCCCCGTTCTGCAGGCGTAAAACTTTGAAAACAGCTTCTGTTAGGAATCGCCGCCCCCCTGCCAACAAGGCTCAATAAGCCTTGCGTGGGTACGGACGATTTCTGGATGAGCGTCCCGGACACCCATTTGGGACCACTGATGAGGGTTAATACTGTGCTTGAAGCCTACCGTAAACACATCGAAGAGCGTGCCGCCCAGGGCATCGTGCCCCAGCCGCTTAACGCCGAACAAACTGCAGGCCTGGTCGAGCTGCTGAAGAATCCCCCGGCTGGCGAAGAAGCTTTCCTTGTCGATCTGATCACCAACCGCGTTCCGCCAGGCGTTGACGAAGCCGCTTACGTCAAGGCCGGTTTCCTGTCTGCCCTGGCCAAGGGCGAAGCCACTTCTCCCCTGATCGACAAAAAACGTGCAACCGAACTGTTGGGCACCATGCAGGGCGGCTACAACATCGTCACCCTGGTTGAACTGCTCGATGACGCCACCCTCGCGCCGGTCGCCGCCGAACAGCTCAAGCACACCCTGCTGATGTTCGATGCCTTCCACGACGTGGCCGAAAAAGCCAAAAACGGCAACGTTCACGCCAAGGCTGTCTTGCAGTCCTGGGCTGACGGCGAGTGGTTCAAGAAGCGTCCGACGCTGGCCGACAAGATCAGCCTGCGCGTCTTCAAGGTCACCGGCGAAACCAACACCGATGACCTGTCCCCGGCACCTGATGCCTGGTCCCGTCCGGATATCCCGTTGCACGCCCTTGCCATGTTGAAAATGGCCCGTGACGGCATCGTTCCAGACGTTCAGGGCTCTATCGGCCCGATGAAACAGATCGAAGAAATGCGCGGTCAGGGTTTCCCTATTGCCTACGTCGGCGACGTGGTCGGTACCGGTTCCTCGCGTAAATCGGCAACCAACTCGGTACTGTGGTTCTTCGGCGACGACGTTCCTTACGTGCCGAACAAGCGTGCCGGTGGTTTCTGCTTCGGCAGCAAGATTGCCCCGATCTTCTACAACACCATGGAAGATGCTGGCGCCCTGCCAATCGAATTCGATGTCTCGAACATCAACATGGGTGACGTGATCGACGTCTACCCGTACGCCGGCAAGGTGTGCAAGCACGACAGCGACGAAGTCATTACCACCTTCGAAATGAAGACCCCGGTGCTGCTCGACGAAGTTCGCGCAGGCGGCCGTATTCCGCTGATCATCGGTCGCGGCCTGACCAGCAAGGCGCGCGCCGAACTGGGCCTGCCTGAGTTCGACCTGTTCAAGACCCCTGACCAGCCAGCCGAAAGCACCAAGGGTTACACCCTGGCGCAGAAGATGGTCGGCAAGGCGTGCGGCGTTGCAGGCGTTCGTCCTGGCACCTACTGCGAGCCGAAGATGACCACCGTCGGTTCCCAGGACACCACTGGCCCGATGACCCGCGACGAGTTGAAAGACCTGGCATGCCTGGGCTTCTCGACCGACCTGGTCATGCAGTCGTTCTGCCACACTGCAGCCTATCCAAAGCCTATCGACGTCAAGACGCACCACACGCTGCCTGATTTCATCATGACCCGCGGCGGCGTTTCCCTGCGTCCAGGCGACGGCATCATCCACAGCTGGCTGAACCGCATGCTGCTGCCGGACACCGTCGGCACCGGTGGCGACTCGCACACCCGCTTCCCGATCGGTATCTCCTTCCCGGCCGGTTCCGGTCTGGTGGCGTTTGCCGCTGCTACCGGCGTCATGCCGCTGGACATGCCTGAGTCGATCCTGGTTCGCTTCAAGGGCAAGATGCAACCCGGCATCACCCTGCGCGACCTGGTTCACGCCATTCCTTACTACGCCATTCAGGCTGGCCTGCTGACCGTAGAGAAGAAAGGCAAGAAGAACGCATTCTCCGGCCGCATCCTGGAAATCGAAGGCCTCGACAACCTGAGCATCGAGCAGGCTTTCGAGCTGTCCGACGCCTCTGCCGAGCGTTCGGCTGCCGGTTGCACCATCAAGCTGGCCAAAGAGCCAATCATCGAATACCTGAATTCGAACATCACCCTGCTGCGCTGGATGATCGAACAGGGTTACGGTGATCCTCGCACCCTGGAGCGTCGTGCTCAGGCGATGGAAGCCTGGGTTGCCAACCCGGAGCTGCTGGAAGCCGACAAGGACGCCGAGTACGCCGAAATCATCGAAATCGATCTGGCCGACGTCAAAGAGCCCGTGCTCTGCGCGCCGAACGACCCGGACGATGCCCGCCTGCTGTCTTCGGTACAGGGCGAGAAGATCGACGAAGTGTTCATCGGCTCCTGCATGACCAACATCGGCCACTTCCGCGCTGCGGGCAAGTTGCTGGATCAGGTCAAGGGCCAGCTGCCGACGCGTCTGTGGCTGTCGCCGCCGACCAAGATGGACGCTCACCAGTTGACCGAAGAAGGCTACTACGGCATCTACGGTAAGGCTGGCGCGCGTATGGAAATGCCGGGCTGCTCGCTTTGCATGGGTAACCAGGCACGCGTGGAACCGAACTCGACCGTAGTGTCGACGTCGACCCGTAACTTCCCGAACCGTCTGGGTGACGGCGCGAACGTCTACCTGGCCTCCGCCGAGCTGGCGTCCGTTGCTTCGATTCTGGGTCGCCTGCCGACCGTCGAAGAGTACATGGGCTACGCCAACCAGATCGACACCATGGCAGCGGACGTGTACCGCTACCTGAGCTTCGATCAGATCGCCGAGTTCCGTGAAGCTGCTGCGAACGCCAACATCCCGGCCGTTCAAGTGTAAGCACGAAAGCAGGCGTTAAAAGAACCCCATCCTCGTGATGGGGTTTTTTTGGCTTGAATCATCCCCGTACATATATTTTTCACATTCGGATGGCTATAGTAGCGGCCCTTGTTGGGGAGTAGCCTGCTCTTGACTCCGGTCACTGAGCGTTCGCATCAACATTCTCGGCTGCATGCCGTGGTGCGGACACCTTCTGGTTGGCGAGACCAACGATGCATCCATGCCTAAAGTCGGGCGTGTGGTTGCGTCGTTGACTCATAGCCCGACTGGATATAACCGTGAACCCGATTTCCCTCCTCTTTCTCGCGCTTGCCATGTCCACGGACGCCTTTGCTGCGGCCCTTGGTAAAGGAGCAAGCCTGCATAAACCGCGCTTTATCGAAGCGTTGCGTACCGGTTTGATATTCGGCGCTATCGAGACCATCACCCCGGTGATCGGTTGGGGCATCGGTCAGGTCGCCGCCCGCTTCGCTGAAAGCTGGGACCACTGGATTGCCTTCACCTTATTGCTGGTACTGGGCCTGCACATGATCTACAACGGCATCAAACACGATGACGATGAAGAACAGGAAAAACCCGGCCAGCACTCGTTCTGGATTCTCGCCGTCACCGCATTCGCCACCAGCATCGATGCACTGGCGGTCGGCGTAGGTCTGGCATTTGTCGACGTCAATATCGTGATTGCCGCCCTGGCGATTGGCTTGGCAACCACGGTAATGGTCACCATCGGGGTGATGTTGGGCCGAGTGCTCGGCACCATGGTCGGCAAGCGCGCTGAAATCGTCGGCGGTATCGTATTGATCATCGTCGGCGCGACGATTCTGTACGAGCACCTGTCAGCGGCTTGATCGACAGCCTGAAGCCTGTAACCACGCACAAAAAAACCGCATCTTTCGATCGATGCGGTTTTTTTGCTTACGGCCTTGCTACGACAGCGGTCAGACCGTCAGGGCCTGCCCACTCATGGCCAGGTCCAGCAGCTCACGGTTGGCAACGGCGTACATGGCGTAATCCGTGCCGCTTGCCGCACGAAGCTCGACCAGCATGGCACGCCAGCGCTCGACCATCAGCGAGTGCTGCTCCAGCCACAGGGCCAGACGCGCATCGATTTCCGAAGGACCGTCAGCCATTTGCAGGACCGACACGGTGATCGCCCGCTGTTGCCAGTCGACATCGTCACGGAACGCTTCACGCGCCAGGGCCTGCCAGTTGTTTTCCACCGGCAGGCTGCTGATCTGTTGCAAGTACCAGGTGATGTCCAGCGCGCTGCCCACGGCAAAGTACGCCTTGGCCACGTCGGCAGCGTTCTGCCCGGTCACGTCGGAGGCTTCGATGATCGGCAGCAGCGTGTACAGGTGCGTCGTACCCGCCACCATACGCGCCAGCAGTTCCGGCACACCGGCTTCGACATAAGCCTGATAACGCGTCTGCCATATCTCGCGGGTAGGCCCGTCTTCCAGCAACTCGTCAAGCTTGAGGCCCAGTGCGGCGAGGTGCGGACCGAAGTGCGCCACGTCACGACCGGCATCCAGCTCGTTGCGACGACTGCGCAGGAACCAGCGCGTTGCACGACGCCCAAGACGCATCAGTTCATCCATCAGCGCCAGCTGGATCTCGGCGGAAACCTTGTAGTCCAGCGCTTCGATCTGACGGAACCAGTGCGGCAGGTGGAAGATGTCGCGCACAATCACGTAAGCACCAGCCACAGCCGCAGCACTCATGCCGGTCGACTCCTTGAGCCGCTGCACGAAGGTGATGCCCATGTGGTTGACCAGATCGTTGGCGATCTGGGTGCTGACGATCTCGCGTTTCAGACGATGACTGCGCATGGCCGTTGAAAATCTGGCCCCCAGCGATGGCGGGAATGCAGTTTCCATATCACGCGCCAGATAACCATCATCCGGCACACGGGATTCCAGCAACGCTTCCTTGAGGTCGATCTTGCTGTAGGAGATCAATACCGACAGTTCGGCACGGCTCAAGCCCTGTTTGGCCGCCACCCGCTCGGCGATCTGCTCTTCAGCAGGCAGGAACTCAATGGCGCGGTCGAGCTTGCCACGGGCCTCCAGGTCATTCATCAGACGCTTGTATTCAGCAATCCGCTCGTAAGCACGGCGTGCTGCCAACGACAGTGCCTGAGTCTGCTTGTAGTTGTTACCCAGCACCAGGTGGCCCACTTCGTCGGTCATGCTTTCGAGCAGCTGGTTGCGCTGCTTCCCGGTCATGTCACCGGCCTGCACCACCTCGTTGAGCAGGATCTTGATGTTCACTTCGTGGTCGGAGCAGTCCACACCACCGGCGTTGTCGATGAAGTCGGTGTTGGTCGCGCCGCCATTGAGGCCGAACTCGACACGGCCCAGCTGGGTCATGCCCAGGTTGCCACCCTCGCCCACCACCTTGCAGCGCAGCTCGTTGCCATCGACGCGCAGCGCATCGTTGGCCTTGTCGCCCACGTCGGCGTGCGACTCTTCGCTGGACTTCACGTAGGTGCCAATACCGCCGTTCCACAACAGATCGACCGGAGCCTTGAGCAGCGCGTGGAGCAATTCGGTCGGGGTCAGCTTGTCAGCCTTGATGTCGAAGCGCGCCTTCATCTGTTCGGTAATGGCGATGCTCTTGAGACTGCGCGGGAAAATCCCACCGCCAGCGGACATGATGCTGGTGTCGTAGTCGGTCCAGGACGAGCGCGGCAGATTGAACAGGCGCTGGCGCTCGACAAAGCTGCTGGCCGGGTCCGGATTCGGATCGATGAAAATGTGCAGGTGGTTGAATGCGGCAACCAGTTGCAGCTTGTCGGACATCAGCAAGCCGTTGCCGAACACGTCACCGGCCATGTCGCCGATGCCGATCACACTGATGCTGTCCTGCTGGACATTGATGTCGCGCTCACGGAAGTGACGCTGCACGCCTACCCACGCGCCCTTGGCGGTGATGCCCATCTTCTTGTGGTCATAACCGGCCGAACCACCGGACGCGAACGCGTCACCCAGCCAGAAGCCGTAGTCGATGGCGATGCCGTTGGCGATGTCGGAAAAGGTAGCGGTGCCCTTGTCGGCTGCGACTACCAGATACGGGTCATCATCGTCATGACGCACCACATTGACCGGCGGTACCAGCACGCCTTCCTTGAGGTTGTCGGTGATGTCCAGCAGCCCCGAGATGAAGATGCGGTAGCAGGCAATCGCTTCAGCCTGCACCTCATCACGGTTGCCAGTGGTCGGCAGACGGCGCGGCACAAAACCGCCCTTCGCGCCGACCGGCACGATGACCGAGTTCTTCACCTGCTGGGCTTTTACCAGGCCCAGCACTTCGGTACGGAAGTCTTCTTCGCGATCAGACCAGCGCAGGCCGCCACGCGCCACGTTGCCGAAGCGCAGGTGCACGCCTTCGACGCGCGGCGAGTAGACGAAGACTTCAAACTTGGGCACCGGCTTTGGCAATTCGGGGATCAGGCGCGGGTTGAACTTGAAGCTGAAATAGCCCTTGCTGTGCCCGTTGGCATCAGCCTGATAGAAGTTGGTCCGCAGGGTCGCCTTGATCAGGTCCAGATAACGACGCAGGATGCGGTCTTCGTTGAGCACCTGAACGTCGTCCAGGGCAGTCAGAATCGCCTGTTCCAGACGCAGCTGCTTGTCATCCAGATCGTCGGAACCCAGCTTGCGCGCCAGGTAGAAACGGGTCTTGAACAGACGCGTCAGCTCGCGGGCAATGTCGGTGTGGTTGTTCAGCGTGCTGGCGATGTAGCCCAGATCGAAGCCCAGACGAATCTGCTTCAGATAGCGCGCATAGGCACGCAGCAGCGCCACGTCGCGCCAAGTCAGACCGGCAGTCAGCACCAGACGGTTGAACGCATCGTTTTCGGCGTCGCCGCGCACGATATGCACGAACGCATCCTGCAAGGTGTCATTGAGCTGTTGAATATCGAGGTTCAGACCTTCGCCATAGGTAAAGGCGAAGTCATGAATCCAGAATTCGCGACCATTGGCGTGGTGCAGGCGATACGGGAACTCGCCCAGTACACGCAGACCGAGGTTTTCAAGAATCGGCAACACATCGGACAGTGCCAGCGGTGTGTCGGCGTGATACAGCTTGCAATGCAATTGCTGGCGGCCACCAGCCAGTGGCTGATAGAAGCTCATCACCAGCGGATTGGTTTCGCTCAGGCTCAGCACGTGCTGCATGTCGACCACCGCCGAATGCGCAGCAAAGCGCTCGCGGTAGCCGGCCGGGAAACCTTTCGGGAAATCGGCCAGCACGTTGGTGCCGTGGGCCTCGCCAAAGCTCTCGACCACAAGACTGGCGTAGTCGTCTTTCCACGAGCGACAGGCCTGAATGACTTCGTTTTCCAGCTGGGCAACGTCGATGTCCAGCTTGACCTTCGGATCGACCCGCAGGATCAACTGCACACGCGCCAGCACGGATTCAGAGAAGAACGTCCAGAACTCGCAATCGCTGGCTTTCAGGCGATCCATCAATACCTGCTGGATCTTCTGGCGCACTTCGGTTGAGTACACGTCGCGCGGCACATAAGCCAGGCAGTAGCAGAAACGGCCGTATGGGTCCTTGCGCAGGAACACGCGAATCTTGTTGCGCTCCTGAATCTGCACGATGGACATGACCGTAGTGAACAACTCGTCCACCGGCGTCTGGAACAAGTCGTCACGGGGCAGCACTTCGACGACCTGCGCCAACTCCTTGCCCAGGTGCGCCTTGGCGTCGAAACCGGAACGGCGCTCGACTTCTGCGACCTTGCGACGGATGTACGGGATCTGCCGTACGCTCTCGCCATACACCGACGAGGTGTACAGGCCCATGAAGCGACATTCCTTGATGACCTTGCCCGAGGCGTCTATCTGCCGGATCGACACGTAATCCGGATAGGCCGGACGGTGTACGCGGCTTGGATGCGCAGCCTTGGCAAACGACAGCAGCACCGGCTCTTGCAGGTATTTCACTGCGTAGTCTTCGATGTGCAGCTCTTCGCGGGTCAGACCGGGGCGTAACAGTCGGGTCAGCCCCAGGAAAGACGACTCGTCATACACCAACTGGCCGCCTTCGGCGTCGTTGCGTACTTCAAACTCTTCATAACCCAGAAAGGTGAAATGATTATCCACCAGCCATTGCAGGAAGACCTTGATCTCGGCCTTCTCTTCGACGTCGGTATTGGATTCGTTGGCATCGATACTGGCCAGCAGCTCATGCAGACGCGCTTTCATCGGCCCGAAGTCTTCGACGGCAGCACGTACCTCGCCCAGCACCTGCTCCAGCTCCAGCTCGCGAGCCAGCACATTCAACTCGCTGACGTTGGCGCAGCGGTCGATCTCCAGGTACATCAGCGATTCCTGCAGCACGTCCTCGCCGGTGGTGCCCTTGGGCAGCAGCTCCAACAGTTCGCCAGCAGCGCCGCGACGCACGCTCAGTACGGTGGTCTGCAGGGTGTGGATGCTGTAACCGCGACGGTTCAGCTCGGTACGCACGGAGTCGACCAGAAACGGCAGGTCGTGATGCAGCACTTCAACGGCAGTATGAGTCGACTGCCAGCCGTGGCGCTCGTAATCAGGGTTGTAGACCCGGACCTGCGGGTGAGCGTGTTCGAAACGCTCCAGCAGGCGCCATGCGGACAAGGTGCAGCCTGCCAGGTCGGACAGACGCCGCTGGGTGAGTTCGTCGAGGGAAATGATGCCGAAGAATTGCTCGGCAAACAGCGCCACTTGTGGCAGTGCCTGTTCGCTGATGTGCTGAGCCAGTGCCGCTTGCAGTTGATGCTGGAAGTCGGCCTTGCTGGCTGCGGTGAAGAACGCCATCTGTGGTACTCCGCTTTGGCTTTTATTGGGGAGGCTTGAAGAAGGTGTTGCGACCGGTGTGCCCTTACATTCACTTGCGTGGGCATAACCTGATCGAGTGTAAAGCTAAAGTACTAACGCGCGCTGTGTCAGGGTAGTCACATTTGAATGCGGGAATAAAAAAAGCTGCGCGCATCCGACACCGTACACCACTCGTCTGCCATGCAGCTTAACGAGAGCTGACGGCGTGCTGCTTACGAGGCTGCGACATATTCGGTCATCAGGTCGCGTTAAAATCCGCACGATGGTGCCAAACATCCCCGACAAAATTTACTCGGGACTGGCAAAATCCCCCTGACGCCTCAGTTGCCAAGACCCGGAGCCCCATCATGCAAATCAAGACCGCCAGCCTCATCGCCAACCCGTGCGACGACGAATACGACGACATGGCGCTGCTTTGCTGCCACGCAGAGAACGGCGTGCTGTTTTCCCTGACCCGCTTCCCGGACGAGAACGAAGTGGAAATCACTGTCAGCGATGAAAAGTCACTGAATGTGTCCAGCCTGAAAGTCAGCTTCAGTGCCGAGCGCCTGTTGGTGGAAATCACCCCGGAGGACGCGAAGCAGCTCGATGGCCACCACCAGTATGAAATTCTGCACGGCACCGACGCAGCCGAGCTGCAGGATGTTCACCACACGCTACAGATCATTCTTGAAAACGTGGGCGAGTACACCAGCACGATCAGTTAACGGGCAAAACCGCTAGAGTGAGTACTTCGCCGTACAGGAGCCCGTCATGAACCGCATTTTCGACGCCCACTGCCATATCATCGACCCGCACTTCCCGCTGATCGCCAATAACGGCTACCTGCCGGACCCGTTCGGCGTCGGAGACTACCTTGCGACGGTCCAGCCGCTGGGCGTTCAGGGCGGCGCGGTGGTGTCCGGGTCCTTTCAGGGCTTTGATCAGGGTTATTTACTTCAGGCGCTGCGCTTGCTGGGGCCGGGCTTCGTCGGTGTCACTCAACTGCCCGCCAGTGTCACCGATACTGAACTGGACACCCTCAATGCCGCAGGCGTGCGCGCCCTGCGTTTCAATCTCAAGCGCGGCGGCTCGGAGCAGCTCGACCAGCTGAAAGCGCTGGCCGTGCGAGTGCATGAACGCGCAGGCTGGCATTCGGAGCTGTACATCGACTCCCGAGAACTGGCGGAAATAGAAACCCGTCTGCTGAAATTGCCAGCGATCAGCATCGATCACCTGGGATTGAGCGCCGAAGGATTGCCTGTGGTGCTGCGTCTTGCCGAGCGCGGTGTGCGGGTCAAGGCCTGTGGTTTTGGACGCGTTGACTTCCCGGTGCGCGAAGCACTCAGGGATATCCATGCCGCCAATCCGAATGCGTTGATGTTCGGCACTGACCTGCCCTCCACGCGAGCGCCCCGCCCTTTCCAGCCTGACGATATCGAATTGCTGATCGACGCACTGGGTGAAGGCGGCGCCCGTCAGGCGTTGTGGGATAACGCAGCTGAATTCTATCGGCTCTAACCCTGCCGCATTCGACGGCCTGAGCCCATCTTCCTACACGCTCATACACAGAACATGTAGGGCAATTCCCAGCTAAATGACGTATGCGTCTCTAAATGCAATAAAAAACGCGGTAGTCGTTAGTCGATACCTGCCTGGATGGATTAAAGTATCGCCCCCAGCTCAGCAGTCACCAGACACAGCTGATCACCCTGCCAGGAACCGTCACCGATGGAACATCGTGAAGCGCTGATTGCGCTGCGAACCTTTCTTTCAACGCAGATCCTTGGCCAGGAAAAGCTGATCGAACGCCTGCTCATCGCCCTGCTTGCCGACGGTCACATGCTGGTCGAAGGCGCACCCGGCCTGGCCAAGACCAAGGCCATCAAGGAACTGGCAGAAGGCATCGAAGCACAGTTCCACCGCATTCAGTTCACCCCCGACCTGCTGCCTGCCGACATCACCGGTACGGAAATCTATCGCCCGGAAACCGGCAATTTCGTATTCCAGCAAGGGCCGATCTTCCACAATCTGGTACTGGCCGACGAAATCAACCGTGCGCCGGCCAAGGTTCAGTCAGCGCTGCTCGAAGCCATGGCCGAACGCCAGGTGAGCGTGGGCCGCAGCACCTACGACCTGTCACCGCTGTTTCTGGTCATGGCCACCCAGAACCCCATTGAGCAGGAAGGCACCTACCCGTTGCCAGAAGCTCAGCTCGATCGTTTTCTGATGCACGTCAAGATCGGTTTCCCGGATGCCGCCGTCGAACGCAAGATCCTGCAACAGGCGCGTGGCGAAGCCCTGAATGGCGAAACCAAGCCGGAACGCCGTGTCAGCCAGCAGGCGATCTTTGCCGCACGCAAGGAAATTCTCGGCCTGTACATGGCCGATGCGGTCGAGGAGTACCTGGTGCAACTGGTCATGGCCACCCGGACCCCGGCCAAATTCGACCCGGAACTGGCCGAGTGGATTGCCTACGGTGCCAGCCCGCGTGGTTCCATTTCGCTGGACCGCTGCGCCCGCGCACATGCCTGGCTGGCCGGACGTGACTTCGTCAGCCCCGAAGACATTCAGGCAGTGCTGTTCGATGTATTGCGCCACCGGATCATCCTGTCGTTCGAAGCCGAAGCTGCCGGTATCGATCAGGATCGCGTGATTCAGCGCATCCTCGACGTCGTGGCCGTCGCCTGAGCCCATGCAACCCTACCTGATCCCCCAGCCGGGCATCCGCGTCAGCCTCAGCGAGCTGATCGAGATGCGTCATCGGGTGCGGGAAGTGCAGCTGTTCTCCACGCCCAGCCAACGCAGCCCGTTGATCGGCCTGCACCATTCCAAACTGCGTGGGCGCGGCGTGGATTTCGATCAGGTGCGGGTCTATCAGGCTGGCGACGACGTGCGCAGCATCGACTGGCGCGTGACCGCACGCACTCAGGAGCCGCACACCAAGCTTTTCCACGAAGAACGCGAGCGGCCGATTTTCATTCTGGTGGAGCAAAGCCGTCGATTGTTCTTCGGCTCCGGCCTGATGTTCAAGTCGGTACTCGCGGCCCAGGCTGCCGCGCTGATCGGCTGGGCCGCACTGGAGCACAACGACCGGGTCGGCGGGCTGGTGTTCGGCGATAACGAGCACTACGAGATCAAGCCCCGACGCAGCAAACAAAGCCTGTTGCAGTTGCTCAACCGACTGGTGCGGGTCAATCAGTCACTGCACACCGAGATCCCGGCAGACCGCGATGCCTTCGGCACTGCGCTGCGTCGCGCCCGGGAAGTGCTGCGCCCTGGCAGCCTGGTCATCGTGTTGTGCGACGAACGCGCCCTTTCCGATGCTGCCGAACAACAGTTGAGCCTGCTGTCACGCCACAGCGACCTGCTGTTGCTGCCATTGTCCGACCCACTGGACCGTGCGCTGCCCGCTGCGGGCCTGCTGCGCTTTGCCGAACGCGGCGCGCAGCTGGAGCTCGATACCCTCAACCCCGAACTGCGCCGCGCCTACCGGCAACAGGGCGAAGACCGCTCTGCGCGCTGGGAATTGCTCGCGCAGAAACTGCGGGTATTGCTCATGCCCTTGAGCACCCAGGCGGAACTCGTTGAACAATTGCGCGAATACCTCAACGCAAAGCGTCCGGTGAAGCGCAAATGAATCCGCTTGATCAGCTCGAGCCGCTGATTGCTCCCGAGGCCGTCGGCTTTTGGCCGCTTGCCCCGGGGTGGTGGCTGCTGCTGTTGCTAATCCCGACAGCGGGCTGGGGCCTGTGGCGTTTGCGTGTACTGCTGCCAGTCAAGGCGCGCAAGGTTCGCAGCGAACAACCGCTGGACCCGGTTCGCCTCGCCGCCCTGGCGGAACTCGCCAGCTTGCCCAAACCCTACGATGGCGCACCGGCAGGTGCCTGGCTGCAGCAGATCAACGGCTTGCTCAAACGCCTGTGCCGCAACCATTATCCGCACAGCCAGAGCCACACGCTGAACGGCCGAAAATGGCTGGCGTTCCTCGACAACCGCTGCCCGGCGGCAGGCCTGACGCGCTGGATGATTCTGGTCGAAGGTGCCTACAAACCCGAGTGCAAGCTGGACGACAAGGCCATCACCGGGCTGACCCAGGCGGTTGATACCTGGATCCGCAAACATGTTTGAGTTCGTCTGGCCCTGGGTTTTCGCCCTGCTGCCGCTGCCGTGGCTGATGCGCGCCCTGCTGCCCATGGCCGACAGCGGCGAGCCGGCGCTCAAGGTCAGTTTTCTCAGTGAACTCGAAGGGCTGAGTGGACGCCGCGCCAAGGCCAATCTGCCGATCTGGAGACAGCGTGCGCCCTTTCTGCTCATCTGGCTGTTGCTGTTGATAGCCGCAGCGCGACCGCAATGGCTGGGCGCGCCACTGCCAGTGGCTGCCAGCGGGCGCGACCTGCTGGTGGCTGTCGACGTGTCCGGTTCCATGGACTACCCGGACATGCAGTGGAAAAGCGATGAAGTCAGCCGACTGGTGCTGGTGCAACAGTTGCTCGGTGACTTTCTCGAGGGCCGCAAGGGCGACCGGGTCGGTTTGATCCTGTTTGGCACTCAGGCTTTTGTCCAGGCACCGCTCACCTATGACCGGCGCACTGTAAGGGTCTGGCTTGACGAGGCAAAAATCGGTATTGCAGGCAAGAACACTGCGCTTGGCGATGCTATCGGTCTGGGCCTGAAACGCCTGCGCCTGCGCCCGGCCACCAGCCGCGTGCTGGTGCTGGTGCTGGTGCTGGTCACCGACGGTGCCAATAACGCCGGTCAGATCGATCCGATCACTGCCGCGCGGCTGGCTGCCGAAGAAGGCGTAAAAATCTACCCCATCGGTATTGGCTCGGACCCCGACAAGGACGCGCTGCAAAGCGTCCTCGGCCTCAATCCGAGCCTTGATCTGGACGAGCCGACGCTCAAGGAAATCGCCAGCCTCAGTGGCGGCCAGTATTTCCGTGCTCGCGACGGCGACCAACTGGAAAAGATTCGCGCCACCCTGGACAGCCTGGAACCGGTTGCCCAGCAGCCCACCCAGGCACGTCCGGCGCAGACGCTTTATCAATGGCCGCTGGCGACAGCCTTGCTGTTGAGCGTACTGCTGGTACTGCGTGAACTGTGGCCAAACAATGCGCTGCAACGCCTGCTGACTGTCGTGCGTTCCGTCAACTGGCGTGAGCGCGTCAAAAGCCTCTGGAGGTCGCGATGATCGCCTCTCTGTGGCCGCACTGGTTTCGCCCCGAATGGCTGCTGATCCTGCCGTTGCTGGCGCTGTTGATCTGGCGGCTCTGGCATCGGCAGAAACGCGCCGGACGCTGGCAAATGCTTCTGCCGACCCATTTTCATGCCGTCCTGCTCAACGGTGGGCGCGGCAGCAACAGCAAACTGCAGTGGGTCGCACTCGGGCTGGCATGGCTGCTGGCGCTTTTCGCGTTGCTGGGCCCCAGCTGGCAACGCGTCGAACAGATCAGCCAGAAACCGGTCGATCCGCTGGTGGTGATACTTGAACTCACCCCGCAGATGCTCGCCACCGACACTGCGCCCACCCGCCTGGAACAGGCGAAACGCAAACTGCTGGACCTGTTGCAAAAGCGCAGCGATGCGCAGACCGCCATCGTCGTCTATGCGGGCAGCGCACACACGCTGGTGCCGCTGTCCGATGACCTGGTCACCAGCCATAACCTGCTGGAAGCCATCAGGCCGTCGATCATGCCCATGACCGGCCAGCGTGCCGATCTGGCGGTCCAGAAAGCCCTGCACCTGCTGAAACAGGGCGCACTGGGCCAAGGGCGAATTCTGCTGATCACCTCGTCACTGAGCGAACAGGAACGTCAGGGCATCCGTACGGCGTTGCGCGGGCAATCGCCGCCGTTGCTGATCCTTGGCATCGGTACGGCTGACGGCGCGCCGGTCATGCAGGAAAACGGCAGCCTGCTCAAGGACGACCAGGGCGCCATTCTGGTGTCGCGCCTGGACAGCAACAGCCTCAACGAATTCGCCGATCAGGTCGGCGGCAGCTATCGTCAGGCACGAGGCGATGAAGAAGATTTGCACAGCCTTGGCCTGCTGGCCAGCCCCCAGCACATGAGCAGCGACGGGCAGGTCGTGCAACTCGATACCTGGGCCGATCAGGGCCACTGGTTCCTGCTCCCGCTATTGTTGATCGCAGCCCTGGCTGGTCGGCGCGGCTGGCTGTTCTGTCTGCCGCTGCTGTTCATGTTTCCGCAGAACAGCCAGGCGTTCGAGTTTCAGGACCTGTGGCTGCGTCCCGATCAACAGGGCCAGCGGCTACTGGAGCAGCATCGGCCAGCCGAGGCCGCACAACGCTTCGAAGACCCGCGCTGGAAAGGCGTGGCCTTTTACCAGGCCGAAGACTACGTCAGCGCCGCCCAGCAGTTTGCCGAAGGCAACAGCGCCGCCGACCATTACAATCGCGGCAATGCCCTGGCGCGCAGCGGCGAGCTGGCGGCAGCACTGGATGCCTACGAACAGGCCCTGGACCGCCAGCCCGAGTTTCCCGCGGCACAAACCAACCGGGCGCTGGTACAAAGCCTGCTGGACAAGGCCGATGTCCAGAAGCCTGCCGAGGATGAACAGAACAAGGCCGATCAGGGCGAAGAAGGCCAGCAAGCGTCACAGGACCCCAACAGCAGTGCATCGCCAGCCGATCAGAACCCGTCCCGCTCGGATCAGCCCGGTGCCAGCGAGAGCCTGCCGCCAGACGTCAGCGGTCAGGCCACCTCAGGCGAATCGGCGGACGACGAGCAAACTACCCGCCCACCGCTCCAGGCCGCAGACACCCCTATTACCGGCGAGCGGCGTCAGGAACTGGAACAGTGGCTGAGGCAGATTCCGGATGATCCGGGCGAGCTGCTGCGGCGCAAATTTCGCTACGAACAGCAACATCAGGAAAAGACCCGATGAGTCGCGTGTACACCTTATTGATCGGCCTGCTGCTGAGCCTGATCAGCTTGTCATTGCAGGCTGCGCAACTGACCGCCAGCGTCGACCGCACGCGCCTGAACGCCGGGGAAACTGTCGAGTTGACGCTGGAAACCGATGATGTGACGCAGTTCGGCAAGCCGGACATGAGGGCCTTGGAAAGCAGTTTCGAGGTGCGCGACACGCGCCAGCTCAACAGCCTGAAAACCCTGGACGGCAGCAGTCAGGCCACCACTCGGTGGATCGTCACCCTGCTGCCTCGCGAGACCGGCAGCGTGTTGATCCCGTCGTTGCAGCTGGGTGAGCTGAAAAGCCAGCCACTGACGCTACAGGTTCTGCAAAGCGAGCCCCAGGACCCAGGCAGCCATCTGGCGTCGATCTTCATCGAAGCGAGCCTTGATCAGGACAGCGTCTATGTTCAGGCCCAGACCGTGCTGACCCTGCGCGTCTACCACTCGGTGTCGCTGTTCGACGACAGCAGCCTGAGCCCTTTGCAAGTACCGGACGCACGGGTTGAAAAACTGGGTGATTCGCGCACCTACGAAAAGCTGATCAATGGTGTGCGTCATGGCGTGATCGAAACACGCTACGCGATCTATCCGCAGCAAAGCGGCGTGCTGAAGATACCGGCACAAGTGTTCAGCGCTACGCTGGTGCAGACACCTGCCGAAGGCTCGCAAGGCCAGGATGCCAACCCGTTCGGCCCGCAACCAGGTCGATCGGTGCGGGTCAAATCCGCCGAAGTGCCGTTGACCGTCAAACCCAAGCCCGCCGACTACCCGGCTGATGTCGCCTGGTTGCCGGCACGCAGTATCAGCCTTGAAGAGAGCTGGAGCCCCGAGCCCGGCACCACTCAGGTCGGCGATTCACTGACCCGCACCCTCATACTCAAGGCCGAAGGCCTGGCCGGTGCGCAACTGCCACCCTTGCCGCCCACCGAAGTGCCCGGCCTGCGGCGTTATCCGGATCAGCCACAGCTGCGCAACCTGCCCAGCGAACGCGGCCTGATCGGTACCCGCGAAGAACGCGAGGCACTGGTGCCAACCCGCGCCGGGGCAATTGACCTGCCTGCGGTTGAAGTGACCTGGTGGAATACCCGTGAAGATCACCTGGAACACACCAGCCTGGCCGCACGTACCCTGCAGATCAGCAGCAACCCCGGCCTGGCAGTGGACACGCCGGTGAACAACGACATGAGCGGCGTGACGGTGATCGGCCCGCCGGTCTGGCCGTGGCAACTGAGCACGCTATTGCTGGCCTGCACCACCTTTTACGGTTTCGCCCTGTGGTGGCGGGCCCGCGGGCAGCCGGCAATCGCCCGGGCCGTGCAGACCGGGCCCAGCCCGCGTACCGTCCTGGATGACCTCAAACGCGCCTGCCTGGCCAACGACCCTAAAGGCACCCGTCAGGCACTCGACGCGTGGGCACGCCAGCAGCCGGAAACCCTGGCCGAAATGGCCGCGCGTTTCGTGCCGCTGTCCGATGCACTGGACGGTCTGAACGGCGCGCTTTATAGCGAGACCGGCAAGCTGTGGCTGGGTGAAGACCTCTGGCGCGCCGTGCGCAAGCTGCCCGCCGCCGAACATATCAAGGACCCGGCAGGCGATGCCGGGTTGCCACCGCTGTATCCCAAGTGAGGATGCAGCTCAGGCAACACCTCTACACGACAAGGTAAACCAATGCGTCTGTTTCACACCTCTGACTGGCATCTGGGTCAGAACCTGCACGGTCAGGAGCGGGATTTCGAACACGCCTGCTTTCTGACCTGGCTGCTGGCCCGTCTGGCCGAACGAAAACCTGATGTACTGTTGATCGCGGGCGACATCTTCGACACCGTCAACCCGCCGGTCAAAGCGCAGGAACGCCTGTACGACTTCATCGTCAACGCCCATGAACGGCAGCCGCTGCTGACCATCGTGATGATCGCAGGCAACCATGACTCCGGCTCGCGTATCGAACTCCCCGCACCGTTGATGCGCCGCTTGCGTACTCACGCACTGGGCAGGGTGATGTGGCTGGACGACGGTGTGCTGGATGCCGAACGCCTGCTGCTGCCGTTGCCGGACGCAGAAGGCAACGTCAAAGCCTGGTGCCTGGCGCTGCCCTTCCTGCGCCCTGCCGAAGTCACCGGCCCGACGCTGGGTGACGACTACCTGCGCGGTATCGGTCGGGTTCATGAGTTGCTGATCGAAGCAGCCAACCTCAAGCGCCAGCCAGGTCAGGCACTGATCGCCATCAGCCACGCGCACATGGCAGGCGGTTCGGTCTCGGAAGACTCCGAGCGCAGCCTGATCATCGGCAACGCCGAAGCCCTGCCGGCCAGCCTGTTCGGGCCGAGCATCACCTATGTTGCGCTGGGCCATCTGCACAAACCGCAGCGGGTCAATGGCGAGGAGCGCATTCGCTACAGCGGCTCGCCGATCCCGCTGTCCTTTTCGGAAATCAGCTATCAGCACCAGATTCTGGAGATCAATTGCGACGGCGAGACGCTGACCAGTGTCGAGCCGCTGCTCATCCCTCGCGCCGTCAACCTGCAACGCCTGGGGCCTGCGCCCTTGGCCGATTTGCTGGTACAGCTCAAGGCGCTGCCGGACATCGACCTGCTTGCCGACCCGGACCGCCAGCCGTGGCTGGAAGTGCGCGTGCGTCTTGATGAACCGCAACCGGACCTGCGCAACCAGATCGAAACCGCGCTGCAAGGCAAAGCCGTGCGGTTGGTGCGCATCGGTGCTGGATACGCCGGTAAAGGCAGTGCCGACGGCAACGAGGGTGAAGCCGCCCTGATCGAGCTGGACCAGCTAACGCCTCAGGAATTGTTCAGCCGTGCCTGGCAGGACAACTTCGGCAGCGAGGTCGACGAACAGACCCTGACCGATTTCGCCACGCTGCTGCGTGAAGTCCAGCAGGAGAGCGAACAGCCATGAAAATCCTTGCCATTCGCCTGAAAAACCTTGCCTCGCTGGCCGGGCCGTTTGAAATCGATTTCACTGCCGAGCCGCTGGCCAGCGCCGGTCTGTTCGCCATTACCGGCCCGACCGGCGCAGGTAAAAGCACCCTGCTCGACGCCTTGTGCCTGGCGCTGTTCGGAGCGATTCCGCGGCTGAGTAATATCGGCCAGTCCAAGGTCCCGGACATCGACGGCGACATCACCACCAGCGACCCGCGCACCCTGCTGCGGCGTGGCACGGGCAGCGGTTACGCAGAAGTAGACTTTATCGGCATCGATCAGCGGCGTTATCGCGCCCGCTGGGAAACCAACCGCGCACGCGACAACGCGACCAAAAAGCTGCAGGCCAGCCGCCAGACCCTGACCGACCTGGACAGCGAACAGGTGCTCAGCAACCAGAGCAAGCGTGAGTTCGAGCAACTGATCGAGCAGCGTCTGGGGCTGAATTTCGAGCAATTTACCCGCGCCGTGATGCTCGCTCAGAGCGAGTTCAGTGCCTTCCTCAAGGCCGACGACAAGGAACGCAGCGAACTGCTGGAGAAGCTGACCAATACCGCTATCTACAGCCAGCTCGGGAGGCGCGCCTACAGCAAGAGCAAAGAGGCCGAGGAAGCGCTTAAAACCCTTACCGCCCAAGCCAGCAAAATCGTCCCGCTGGCTCCGGAGCTGCTGGCCGAACTGGAGCAACGCCTCAACGACGCACAGCAGCAGCTCAAGGCGCACCAGGCACAGCAAAGGCAACTGGAAATCAAACAGCAGTGGCTGATCGAGCTACACCGCCTGCGCGATGAACAGCTTGCCGCGCAGGAGGCGATCACCCGTGCTCAACAGGCCTGGGACGACCAGAGCGGTGCACGTCAGACCCTTGGCCAACTGGAACGCCTGGGCCCGCAACGCCACCGTTTCGCGCGTCGAGTCACGTTGAACGCCCAGCTCAACCCGCTGGCGGAACAGATTCTTCAGCATCAGCAACAGCAGGCTTCGCTGCAAGATCAGCAGCGACAACTGGAGACCCACCGCACCCAGGCGCAGGCCAGTCTGCTGGAGGCCCAGCAAAACCACAGCAGCGCCAAGCCACTGTTGCAGCAGGCTTTTGACACACAGAACACGCTTAACCACCTGGCTCAGGAACTGGCCAAGGTGTCTGACCTGCATCAGCAAACCGGGCAGCGTTGTACTGAGGGTCAGGCCAGCCTGCACATTTTGCTCGACCAGCAGCAACTGGTTTCGCAGCGCCTTGAACGTATTGCCGGGCAGCTGGAGCACAGCAGCGAACTGGCCCCCCTGGCTCAGGCCTGGAGCGCCTGGCGCGACCGCCTGAAATCCCTCACGCTGATCGCCAACCGCCTCAAGCACGGACAGAGTGAACTGCCTGCACTGCAGCAACGTGCCAGCACGGCCGATCAACAGTTGACCGAGCAACGCAACGCGCTGGAATTGCTGTACCGCGAAGCCGATTGCGAAGTGGATGCGGTCACCGAACAGGTACAGATTCTCGGCAGCCTGCTGCAGGATAATCGCAAGCAGCAACGCGCGTTCGAAGACCTGGCTCGTCTGTGGGCCAGCCAGCAGGACGTAGACCGACAACTGGCCGATCTGGCGCAGCAACAGCAAAGCGCTCAGCAGCAACGCGAACAGCTCAACAGCGAAGGCATTCGCGTTCGTGATGAACTGACCGTCGCCGAACAGACCCTGACCGTTACCCGGCAACTGCTGGAACGTCAACGCCTGGCGCGCAGCGCCAGCGTTGAAGAATTGCGCGTCCAGTTGCAGGACGACCAGCCCTGCCCGGTCTGTGGCAGCATCGAACACCCTTGGCATCAGCCGGAAGCTTTGCTGGAAAGCCTCACGCAACATGATGACAACGAGCAGGCCAGCGCGCAGAAGGCGGTGGACCAACTGACCGAACAGCGCAACCAATTGCGCGAGCAGGTTGGCGGCGTGATCGCTCGCCAGAAAGAGCTGCTGCGTCAGCACGAACAGCTCACCCTGCGCCATCAAACCCTTGCACCGGACCTGAAATCTCATCCCCTCGCGGCTCAATTGCTCGACCACGACCCAGGCAAGCGTGACAGCTGGTTGAGCCAGCAATTGAATAACCTGAGCGAAGTCATCACCCGTGACGANTGAGCAACGCCAGGAAGCGTTGCTGACCCTGCAGAAAGACGCCGCCCGCTTGCAGCAACAACTTCAGGCAGCCACAGAAGCCAGTCAGACTGCGGCGAGCCATGTTGCCGAGCAGCTCAAGCAGCTGGACGTCGACAGGCAGCGGCTGGACGAAGAACTGAGCGCATTCACGCCGCTGGTCTCGCCACACGTGCTTGAAGGGCTGCGCAGCGATGCATCGGCGACAGTGATGCAGCTTGAGCAGCAGGTGACTCAGCGTCTGGATCAACTTGAACAGCAACACGAAGAGCAACAGGAGCAGAGCGAGCGCCAGCAGAAGATCGAAAAGCAACAGATCGAGCAGCAGACTCGCCTGCACCGCCAGACCGAACTGGCGCAGGAAGTCGCCCGGCTAGGCGAGCAGCAACAGGCCAGCCAGCAGGCACTGACCGGCTTGCTGGGCGAGCATGCGACTGCCGAGCACTGGCAACAGGCGCTGGAAAACGCCATCGAGCAAGCCAGGCAAACCGAAAGCTCGGCCGCCGAGGCTCTGCAGCAGATTCAAAGCCAGTTGATCCAGCTGGCTGCCGAACTCAAGTCCGCCCAGCAACAACAGCAATCCTTGCAGCAGGAACTGGCTGAACTTGATGTGCAGATCAGCGAGTGGCGCGGCCAGCATCCCGAGCTGGACGATACCGCGCTCGACACGCTGCTGACTTACGATGACGCGCATGTCGAGCAACTGCGTCTGCAACTGAACGCTACCGACAAAGCGCTGGAGCAGGCAAAAGTATTGCTGCAGGAGCGCGATCAGCGCCTGCAACAGCATCAGGCGCAATACAGCGACCTTAGCGACAGCACGCAACTGGCGGCAGCGCTGCAACAGGCCCATGAACAGTCCGCGCTCGGCGAGCAGCAATGCGCCGACCTGCGTGCCGAACTCAGCGAAGATCAGCGCCGTCGCAA
Organism: Pseudomonas meliae; assembly: GCF_001400515.1. NCBI lineage: Bacteria > Pseudomonadati > Pseudomonadota > Gammaproteobacteria > Pseudomonadales > Pseudomonadaceae > Pseudomonas > Pseudomonas meliae. Next base: position 45,720 of record NZ_LJQT01000098.1, read on the forward strand.
CGCCAACAGCGAGTTGCAGGCGCGCATCAACGATGCCAATGACGAATACCTGCGCTGGGCACGCCTGGCATCGCTGATCGGCTCGGCCGAAGGCGACAAATTCCGCAAGATCGCCCAAGCCTACAACCTTGACCTGCTGGTCCACCATGCCAATGCGCAGCTCCGGCAACTGGTGCGCCGCTACCGCCTGAAACGCGGCGGCAGCATGCTCGGCCTGCTGGTCATGGACACCGAAATGGGCGACGAACTACGCTCGGTTCACTCGCTGTCGGGTGGCGAAACCTTCCTGGTCTCGCTGGCGTTGGCGCTGGGACTGGCGTCGATGGCCTCCAGCACGCTGCGTATCGAATCGCTGTTCATCGACGAGGGCTTCGGCAGCCTCGACCCGGAATCGCTGCAACTGGCGATGGACGCACTGGACGGCTTGCAGGCACAGGGTCGCAAGGTCGGCGTGATCTCCCACGTACAGGAAATGCATGAACGGATTCCGGTGCAGATCAAAGTGCGTCGCCAGGGGAATGGGTTGAGCACAATCGAGGTGGGTAACTGAAAGACCTGTGACGCGGAGCGTCAC
>NZ_LJQT01000098.1:46363-53845 GCF_001400515.1 Pseudomonas meliae
CTCTGCGTCCGGTCTTGAATACGCCATCGCCGTCAATGCTTTCGCGAACAGGCTCGCCTGACATTCCGTGCATGGTCTGCCGCGCAGTGGGCAGTAAGTCGCAGGGACCTGTGTTGGCGAACATGCTCGCGAAAGCGTGACGGCTGATGAATCATTGAGCGGATTTGTGATCCAGCGCTGCGTAGAAATTAGCGCTCTGTTGCAGGTATTTCGAGGTGTAGGTCTGAGTGTAGGTCTGAGCAGCGTGGGCTTTTTTGTCAGTTACATCGACACTGGCACTGGCTGGAAGCGCAACGCTTGCGGAAACAGCCGATGCAGCAATGATGGAGAAAAGATTGAAATTCATGTCGGTCACCCCTCGTTATCCGGTTAGCGTTTGCTTGAAGTGTTAGCCGTCTTGGCCGTGACTCAAACTTACGCCCGAGGGTGGTTCAGCAGAAATCTTTTGTAGCACTAACCCATATCATCAAGAATGATAACGGCTCCAGCCCTTGTATCTAGAGGGCTGGAGCTGGAAAGGCTTACTTGTCAGTCAGAAAACGCAGATAAGAAGGTGAATCTGCATCAAATTTCTGCACCGTTTCACCGATCTTCCCGCTCTGCGGATCACGGCGCACGGTCACGATCTGGTTGCTCTTCTGATTGGCGAACAGCATGTACTTGCCAGTCGGGTCAAAGGCGAACTCGCGTGGCTCCTTGCCTTCCAGGGAACGGCGCTGAATTTCTTCCAGCTTGCCGCTGGCCTGATCGATCCGGAATACCACGACCTGATTCGCGTCACCACGATTGGTCACATAGAGAAACTTGCCGTCCGGTGAGGTGTGCAAGGCACCGCCACCGTTTTTCTCCTGCACGCCTTTGCTCTTCATATCAACCAGTTGGGTCTGCTTGAAGACGCCGTCATGGTAATCAAACACCGCGACCTGCGCCGTCATTTCCAGCACCAGCCAGGCACGCTTGCCATCAGCACTGAACAGGGTGTGACGTGGTCCGGAGCCACCCGGCAATTGCACGGTCGGCTCCTTGGCTGGCTGCAGTGGCTTGGCCTGGCTCGCGTCGTAGCGATACACAAACAGCTTGTCAGCGCCCAAGTCAGCGCTCACTACGTACTTGTCATCCGGGGTCGGCACGGCCAGATGCACATGGGACGACATCTGCCGCTCACTGTTGACCTTGCTTCCGGGCCCCAGCGGCAAGACCTGAACGGCCTCGCTCAACGTACCGTCCTTGCCCACTGGCACCACTGTCAGCGCGCCGCCCGGTTCAGGGTTTACTGCGTAGTTGGCAACGAACAGGTAGCGGCCGTCATAACTCAGGCTGGAGTGCGTCGGTTCTTCACCGCGGCTTTGAACCTGATTGATCGGCGTGATCTGACGGGTTTTCGGGTCGATTGCAAAGCTGCTGACCTTACCGACCACATCTTTTTGCCCTGGGCCGTTTTCATTGACCGCGAACAGATAACGCTGGTCTCTGGACACTGTCAGCCACGAGGGGTTTTCGGTTTTGACCACTTGCAGCGGCTTGGCATCGATCATCCCGGTTTCGCTGTTGAAGGCAAAACGATAGATCCCTTCACTCTTGCCTTGTGTGTAGGAACCTATCAGCAATTCAGTATCGGGCATGGCTTGGGCCTGCAGGGTAAACGCGCTCATGGCACTGGCAATCGCCAGCCACGGCAGAAATTTATGAGGCATGGGGGGCATCCCTTTTTGTCGAAATTATTGATGCCTGTTACGGCACTGTCGGGTCTATGACAGCGCCAGCCCGCATTTACTCAATCCTGCGCGGAATCATCTTCATCGGAGGGGGTAAAGGCATCCAGGCAGATGATCCGGTGATCGGCATTGCCGTCATTGATCACCCAGCTTTGCAGGGATTCATCAAAGGTCGCGGCGTCGACTTGGGCTTTGCTGAAGCGCCATACCTTGCGCTCGCGGCCGTCCATGCATTCGACGTTCAGTTCATCGCCCAGAGAGAAATCCCAAGCGTGCAGACCGTCAATTTCCAGCATGGTAGTGGCTTCAAGGGCAGCAAGCAGTGTGGTGGGTGTGGTAGTCATGAAATTCATCCGGCCAGCAAAAGCGCGAATGATAGGGCAAAAGACAGGCGTAGATACAGTCGGAGCGTAAGTAGAGCCGTACCAGCGCCGAGCGCTGGCACGGTGAGCAATCAAACAGGGACTGCGCTTACAGCTTGCCGATGCCGCCCGGCTGAAACACCGGCTCGCTCGGTGCCAAACCGTTGACCAGCGGCTTGCCGAACTCGGCCTGACTGATCTCGAAACGATCGCCCGGCTGGGTGCGCACGCCATCGGCAAACGACAGTGTCGCGGTGCCGAAGAAATGCACATGCACGTCACCGGGCCTGAGGAACTGTGCGTACTTGAAGTGATGGTATTCAAGGTTTTCCAGGCTGTGGCACATGTTCGCTTCGCCACTGAGGAACTCTTTTTCCCACAGCACCTTGCCGTCGCGCCAGACCCGACTGGTGCCCGACAGGCTTTGCGGCAAGTCGCCCACGCGCAACTCCGGCCCGAACGAACAGGCGCGCAGTTTCGAATGCGCCAGATACAGGTAGTTGCGACGTTCCATGACGTGGTCGGAGTATTCATTACCAATGGCGAAGCCCAGACGATAAGGCTTGCGGTCATGACCGATCACATACAGGCCACTCAGCTCGGGCTCTTCCCCGCCATCTTCGGCGAAAGGCGGCAGCGAAAACGAATGGCCGGGGCGCACGACAATGCTGCCATCACCCTTGTAGAACCACTCTGGCTGAACACCGGCCTGCCCCGCAGCCGGCTTGCCGCCTTCGACGCCCCATTTGAAGATACGCATGGTGTCGGTCATCGAAGCTTCGTCGCCGGACTGCTGGTGCATCTTGTCGCGTGCCGACGCACTGCCCAGATGGGTCAGCCCGGTGCCGCTGACCAGTAAGTGCGCCGGGTCAGGATGGTCGAGCGGCGGCAGGATCCGCAACTCCTCAAGCAACTGCGAATAGTCGTGCGTCTCGCCAACGCCACGCTGCTCGACCTGGTGCGCCAGAGCCGAACCCGCCTCGATTGCCGCCAGCGCCAGCTCGCGAACACTTTCGACACCCTGGACCTCACGTACCTGATCACCGTCGACCAGACCGACCCGGCGCTGACCGTCGCTCAGTTCAAACTGTACTAACCGCATGAAATTCTCCTTCCAGATAATGGGCCGCTGAAAACCTATCTCGCCTTGGCACTCGCCGCGAAGTCGGACACTGGCAGCACATGCTTGCGCTCCAGCACGTGATAGACGATGCCGGTCAGCAGCAGCCCGAAGACCATGACGCCCGACAGAAAATAGAGGCCCGATGCCAGGCTGCCGGTGATTTCCTTCAACGCACCGATCACGAACGGCCCGATGTAGCCGCCCAGGTTGCCGACCGAATTGATCAGCGCGATACCGGCTGCGGCACTGGCACCGGCAAAGAACCGCCCTGGCAATGTCCAGAACACCGCCGTGCAGGAGAACAGCGCAAACGCCACGACACACAATGCAGCCAGCTGCGCCACCGGCAGGGTCAGCCAGGCGCTGCAGAACAGGCCGATGGCACCCAGCACATACAGCACGGCCAGATGCCCGTAACGGTCGTTGAGGCGGTCGGAACTGCGCGGCACGATCAGCAGGCCAATGATGCCGAAAATGTACGGCACCGAAGACACAAAGCCGGTGGTCAGGTCACTGCCACCGAACTGTTTGATCAGCGTCGGCAGCCACAGGCCCAGACCGTAGATACTCAACGTCACCGGCAGGTAGAACAGCGCCAGCAGCAGCACGCGCTTGTCTTTCAAGGGGTGCAACGGATTGCCGTGGCGGGTCTGGCCGTATTCTTCCAGGTCCTTTTTCAGCTCACCGGTCAGCCAGTCTTTCTCGGTCTGGTCCATCCATTTGACCTGTTGCGGACCGTCCGGCAACCAGCGCAGCACCGGCCAGGTCAACAGAATCGCTGGCGTGCCGATGACGATGAACAGCCATTGCCAGCCATGCAGGCCGAGTATGCCGTCCATGCCCAGCAAACCACCGGACACCGGCCCGGTGATCATCATGGCGATGGGTTGCGAGAGGATGAAAAGGCCAAGGATCTTGCCGCGATGGCGCACCGGAAACCACTGGGTGATGTAGTACAGCACACCGGGAAAGAAGCCCGCCTCGGCAGCACCGAGCAGAAAACGCATCACATAGAAGCTGTGCGGCCCTTGGACGAAGGCCATGCCGATGGTGATCGCGCCCCAGGTGATCATGATTCGTGCGAACCAGCGGCGTGCGCCAAAACGCTCGAGCATCAGGTTGCTGGGGATTTCAAACAGGAAGTAGCCGATGAAAAACAGCCCGGCACCCAGCCCGTAGGCCGCGTCGCCGATACCGATGTCGGCGCCCATGTGCAGCTTGGCAAAGCCCACGGCAGAGCGGTCCACATAAGCGATCAGGTAAAGCAGGATAAGAAATGGAATCAGTTTGAACGTAATGCGGCGTATAAGCCGCAGTTCCTGGCTCATGTAGGCGGTCTCCCATTGTTTTTGTTATGGAACCTGCGGGGATCACCTCTGTGACTGGGTGCCGAATGAAGCTGCACATATGCCAGGATGATCCCTCGTCTACGATTGACTATATAGTAATACTATTTGAACTGACAACTCTTCCAATACGCGTTTTTTAGGCTTACCTTAGCCAGCAGCATCGCCATTAAGTCTTACAATAAGAGAGCCGATCATGTCTGACTCCGATAAAAAACCGACCCTCCGTTCTGCCCAGTGGTTTGGCACCGCTGACAAGAATGGCTTCATGTACCGTAGCTGGATGAAGAATCAGGGTATTGCCGACCATCAGTTCCAGGGCAAACCGATCATCGGCATTTGCAATACCTGGTCGGAGTTGACCCCCTGCAACGCGCATTTCCGGCAGATCGCCGAACACGTCAAACGTGGCGTGATCGAAGCAGGCGGCTGGCCGGTCGAGTTTCCGGTGTTTTCCAACGGCGAATCCAACCTGCGCCCTACCGCAATGTTCACTCGCAACCTGGCGAGCATGGACGTTGAAGAAGCGATTCGCGGCAACCCCATCGATGGCGTCGTGCTGCTGACTGGCTGTGACAAAACCACGCCTGCCCTGCTGATGGGTGCCGCCAGTTGCGACATACCTGCCATCGTCGTGACTGGCGGACCGATGCTCAACGGCAAGCATCAGGGCAAGGACATCGGCGCCGGCACCATCGTCTGGCAGATGCATGAGTCCTACAAGGCCGGCACCATCAGCCTGGATGAATTCCTGTCCGCCGAAGCCGGCATGTCTCGCTCGGCAGGCACCTGCAACACAATGGGCACGGCCTCGACCATGGCCTGCATGGCCGAAGCGCTGGGCACTTCATTGCCACACAACGCCGCCATTCCTGCGGTGGATTCGCGACGTTACGTGCTGGCCCACATGTCCGGCATGCGTGCGGTGGACATGGTTCGTGAAGACCTGCGCCTGTCAAAGATTCTCACCAAGGCCGCATTCGAAAACGCCATCCGGGTCAATGCGGCCATTGGCGGTTCGACCAACGCCGTTATTCACCTGAAGGCGATTGCCGGGCGCATCGGCGTCGACCTGGACCTGGACGACTGGTCGCGCATGGGCCGCGGTATGCCGACCATCGTCGACCTGCAACCCTCAGGGCGCTTCCTGATGGAAGAGTTTTACTACGCCGGTGGCCTGCCTGCCGTGCTGCGGCGCATGAACGAAGCCAATTTGCTGCCCAATCCGGACGCACTTACGGTCAATGGTAAAAGCATTGGCGAAAACACCTGCAATTCACCGATCTATGGCGAGGACCAGGTAATCCGTGCGCTGGACAATCCGATTCGCGCCGATGGCGGTATCTGCGTATTGCGCGGCAACCTCGCCCCCCTCGGCGCAGTGCTCAAACCGTCTGCCGCCACGCCAGCACTGATGCAGCATCGGGGCCGGGCGGTGGTGTTCGAGAACTTTGAAATGTACAAGGCGCGGATCAACGATCCGGATCTGGACATCGACGCCACGTCGGTCATGGTCCTCAAGAACTGTGGCCCCAAGGGTTATCCCGGCATGGCCGAGGTCGGCAACATGGGCTTGCCAGCCAAGCTGCTGGCGCAGGGCGTGACTGACATGGTGCGTATTTCCGATGCACGTATGAGCGGCACGGCCTACGGCACAGTGGTTTTGCATGTGGCACCGGAAGCCGCAGCCGGCGGGCCATTGGCCGTGGTCAAGGAAGGTGACTGGATCGAGCTGGACTGCGCTGGCGGACGTCTGCATCTGGACATCCCGGAAGCCGAACTGGCGGCACGCCTCGCCGATTGGCAGGCACCGCAGCAGCTGTTACTCGGTGGCTATCGCCAACTGTACGTGGACCGTGTGATGCAGGCGGATCAAGGCTGCGACTTCGACTTTCTGGTCGGTTGCAGAGGTTCAGAAGTGCCTCGCCACTCGCACTAAAAGAAGCGGCGGTCCCTTGTTCTGGCGACCGCCGTCACTGTTGTGCGATGGTATGATGCCCAGCAATCACTGCCAGGACCCAATTGCGCTCTCATGGATTATCGAAAGCCTTCCGACCGAAAAAGCATGCACGCGCGCATTGTCCAGGAACTGGGCATGCAAATCGTATCCGGCCGTTTCAAGCCTGACGAAAAGCTGCCTGCCGAAGCACTGCTCTGTGAAGAGTACGCCGTCAGCCGCCCGGTACTGCGCGAAGCCACACGGGTTCTGGTCGCCAAGGGGCTGGTCTACTCGCGGCCGCGTGTCGGCACGGTGGTCAAGGCCCGACGCGAATGGCACCTGCTGGACCCGGATGTGCTGCACTGGGTGATGCAAAGTTCGCCGCAGAATGAATTCTTCAACCTGCTGACCAGTGTGCGCGCAGTCATCGAACCGGCTGTTGCAGCACTGGCTGCGCAACATGCCACGGACGCAGAAATCGAGTCGATTCACGAAGCCTACCTGCGCATGGAGGCCGCACCGACCCCGGAAGACCTGCTGCAACCCGATCTCGACTTCCACAGCCGCATCGCCGATGCCACCCATAACGACCTGCTCGCGCACTTGTGCAACATGCTGTCGCTGGCGTTGCGTGAAGCGCTCAAATACTCCAACAAACGCCCCAACCTGCACGAACTGGCCATGCCCCGCCACAAGGCAATCCTCACCGCCATCCAGAACCGCGACGCGCTGGGCGCACGCCATGCTTCGCTGGTGCAACTGGACGATGCGCGCAATGCGCTGAGTGTGGTGCTGGGTGGCGGTTGATTGGCTCGACTGAGTCGATAACTCGTTGAGCCTGTGTATTCGCCGTGTTTATTAGATACGCAAGTCATATTGAAGCGTAAGTCATCATTCCAACGTGCCGCGTGGGAATGCCGTTCTGGAAGCGCTGCATCCTGTCCCAAGTAAGCGGCGCGATACGAATTAATGACGCAGAGCGTCACGAACAGGGCAG